>NZ_SRLW01000646.1:0-1145 GCF_006518215.1 Myxococcus sp. AB025B | reverse complement strand
GGGCGCGGGGCAAAGTGCCCCGGTCGGGGCAAATCTCCCCGGGGCGGTTTGCCTCGCCCTCCCGGGGAAGGGCGTGGCACGTCGAATGCTCTGGCCCGGGCACGCCTCGCCCTGTGGGCGCCCTCGTCGGGAGGGCACGCGGGCGGGCATCCCACCACGCCAGGAGGAGGACGTCTTGATGGGGCCAGACGAGGAGCAGGGAGTTGGAGTCCAGCCGTGGCCGCTCCCGAGCACGGGGCGCGAGCAGGCGCCTCGGGTGTTGGTGGCGGAGGATCAACCGGAGATGCGCGCCCTGCTGCATCGGGCGCTCAAGCGCCGGGGCTATGAGGTGGTGGAGGCGGCGGACGGGCCTGGGTTGGTGAAGGCCATCATCGACGGGTTGCTGGCGGACCAGACGCTGGTGCCGGACCTCATCATCACGGACGTGCGCATGCCGGGGTACTCGGGGCTGGAGGTGGTGGCGCGGCTGCGGCGGGAGGGGTGGACGACGCCGGTCATCCTCATCACCGCGTTTGGAGATGCGCAGCTGCACCGGGACGCGGCGCAGCTGGGGGCGGCGTGTGTGTTGGACAAGCCCTTCGCCATGGAGGATTTGTGCGCCACGGCGGAGGCGCTCGTGCCGCCGTCGCGTTGAGGGCCTGGGTGCCCTTCGAGTGCCCTGGCGCGGGCGGGTGAGCACCGTGAAGGGGTGTACTCGAGGAACCTGATGAAGCGGGCGCTCCTCGCCTTGCTTCCCCTGGCGCTGCTGGCGTTGGCGTTCGTGGTGCTGCGGCACGAGCTGCGCCAACTGCACGGTGAGGACGTGGCCCGGGGGCTCGTGTCCATTCCGCGAGAGCGCGTCGCGTTGGCGGTGGTGTGCGCGGCGTGCAACTACCTGGCGTTGACGCTGTATGACGTGTTGTCGCTGCGTCACCTGGGGAAGCGGCTGCCCTACCGGCAGGTGGGCTTCACGTCCTTCGTGGGGTACGCGTTCGGCCACAACATCGGCATGTCGTTCCTCACGGGCGGCGGCGTGCGCTACCGGCTGTATTCGGCGCGTGGGCTGACGGCGCTGGACGTGGCGCAGGTGGGGACGTTCAACGCGCTGACGTTCTGGGTGGGGCTGTTGGCGGTGGCGGGCGTGGCGCTGGTGGTGGACGCGGGAC
>NZ_SRLW01000645.1:0-1164 GCF_006518215.1 Myxococcus sp. AB025B | reverse complement strand
GGCCTGCGCCGGAGGGGCCTCGGGCACGGACGGGGGCGGCGAGGAGGACTCGCGGCAGGCGAAGGCGAGCGCGAACAGGGGCAGCGAGCGAAGAAAGGTGGCGCGGAGCACGTGTTCCCGTCTAACGGGTGCGTGAAGCTCTTTCAAATGGTGGATGGCGCCCCGAGCGCCCGGGGGATGACTCTGGGTCGATTTGGGCGTTGGACCCCCATCATCCTTGTTGGTACAAGAGCGCGCGGCCGTACACGGTGCGGCTCTGTGGGAGGCAGCAACTTTGCGGGAGAAATTGAAGGCGCTGGCGGAGCTTCAGAATGTGGACCTGGAGGTCGCATCGCTCCGGAAGGCCGCGGACATCCACCCCCGTCAGATTGCCGAGTTGGAGCGGGAGCTGGGTGTGGCTCGCAGCGCCATCGAGGCCGAGCGCGCACGGGTCACCGACATGGAGCGGCAGAAGACCCAGGTCGAGCAGAACATCACGGACGAGAAGGACAAGGTGAAGAAGTGGGAGGCGCGCCTGGCGGAACAGCGCTCCACCCGCGAGTACTCCGCCCTGGCCCGTGAAATCGACATCGCCAAGAAGGCCAATCTGACGATGGCCGAGGAGCAGGTGGAGCTGACGAAGCAGCTCGGCCAGGCTCGCGAGGCGCTCAAGGGCAAGGAGGCGGAGTTCGCCACGAAGCAGCAGGGCCTGTCCGCGAGGATGGGTGAGCTGCGCGGCAAGCTGGGCGAGTCCGAGGCGCAGGTGAAGGCGCTCGAGGGCCGCCGCGCGGGTGTCGCGGAGGGCGTCGATTCGACGCTGCTGCGGCGCTACGAGGTGGTGCGCAAGAAGAAGCTGCCCGCGCTGGTCGGCGTGGTGGCCGGCACCTGCCAGGGCTGCAACATGAACGTGCCCCCGCAGCTCTACAACCAGCTGCGCACCTCGCTCGGCACGGACATCTGCCCGTCCTGCAACCGCATCATCTACGCGGTGGAAGCGCTGCAGGAAACGCCCGCGGCGGCGAAGTAGGCCGCACGGATGCCCGCGCCGTCGCTGGTCGACATCCTCCGCCACATCGCGCGCGAGGAGCCGCTCTCGTCGACGGTGCGAGCCTTCCGCGGCCTCACGCGGGAGCACCTGGGGCAGCTCCTCGATGAGGCCGCCACCCGCCTGGCCCCGTCCCCGCC
>NZ_SRLW01000644.1:0-1172 GCF_006518215.1 Myxococcus sp. AB025B | reverse complement strand
GGCGTGGCCTCACCGGAGGGGAGCAGGTTCAGCTGCCCGGCGTCGTAGGCCCGGCTGGCCGGAAGAACGGCGCGGGCGAAGTCTCCGGAGACGAGGCAGCGCCAGAAGCAGAGCCAGGCGAGCCAGAACCGCGCGAAGAACGACAGGGAGGCGGACGGGTCAGTCATCGGCTCCGGATAACAAAGCCCGCCTGCTTTGCAATTCGGCAGTTGCTCGAAATGCCCCAAATGCAAAGGGCCTCACGGTTTCCCGTGAGGCCCTTCGTTTGCTGCATGGTGGAGGTGGACGGGATCGAACCGACGACCTTCGCATTGCGAACGCGACGCTCTCCCAACTGAGCTACACCCCCACAAATGGCCCTGCGTGCTGCGCCCCGGCGTTTTGGGCCGCCGAAGGTGAACGGGCTAGTACCGGACCCCTTCCCTGCTGTCAAGCGCAAGCCTTCGGGTCTCATCCGTGCGATTGACGTGCCGCGCAGCGGATGCCATAAAAACCCCTCTTCTCAGGCGTACCCTTTCCGCCCGGTGTCCCTCCCCCCGGTAATGTCTACCTCCCCTTCGAAGACGTTGAGCCCGGCCGAGCTCGCGAAGCTCGAACACGCGTTCGCTTCCGACCCCTCGTCCGCCGCCTACAAGCCTCTGGCCGAAGCGTACCTGAGCATGGGTCGCTTCATGGAGGCGATGGTCGTCTGCAAGAAGGGCGTCAAGGCGCATCCGAACGCCGCCGACCCTCGCTTGTTGCTCGCCCGTGTGTACGCGGAGCAGGGCAAGGACAAGAAGGCCCTGGAAGAGGCGCTCGGCGCGCTCCAGGTCCAGCCCGAGGACAAGGGCGCGTTGCGCATGGCCGGCGCCCTGCAGCTGAAGACGGGCGAAGCCGAGCCCGGCAAGGCGAACCTCCTCAAGGCGTACAGCGTGGACCCGGGAGACCCGGACACCGTCACGCTGCTGCAGCAGCACAAGATCGACCCGCCGCGGCCGGCCGCGCCCCAGGCGCCCGTCGCCGCGCCGCCGGTGGTCGCGCCCACCGCCACGCAGCAGTCCGCCGCGTCGCTGGCCAGCGGCGTCGCCGCCACGGCCGAGCCTGCCTCCGCGCCCACGCCCAAGCCCGCGGCCACGCCGCGCGCGCCCTCGGGCTCCTCGGCCCCGGTGCGCGCCGAGTCGCCCGCGCAGCGT
>NZ_SRLW01000643.1:0-1185 GCF_006518215.1 Myxococcus sp. AB025B | reverse complement strand
AAGAGGAGAGGTCATGCTGGTACGCAAGGTGGCCATCAACGAAGAGCAGGTGCGGGCGTTCCTGGAGAGCTTGTTCGAGCAGGACCTGCACGCCAAGAGGGTGCTGTCGCTGTCGCATGCGACGCTGGGCGTGGTGCACGCCGCGTCCTTGTCGGTGCATGCCATTGGCCAGGCGCTGGCGTGGGCCCGAGGCGGCATGGAGAAGCACGGCATCAAGCAGGTGGACCGGCTGCTGTCCAACGAGGCAGTCGACGTGTGGAAGCTGGCGGCCGCGTGGGTACCGTACGTGCTGGCCGAGCGCACCGAGGCGGTGGTGGCGCTGGATTGGACGGACTTCGAGGCCGACGACCACACCACGCTGGTGGCCAGCCTCGTCACCTCGCACGGGCGCACCACGCCTCTGCTGTGGATGACGCTGCGGAAGAGCGCGCTGGCGGGCAACCGCGCTCAGGCGGAGGATGAACTGCTGCTGCGGCTCAAGGAGTGCGTGCCCGAAGGGGTGAAGGTGACGGTGCTGGCGGACCGGGGCTTCGCGGACCAACGGTTGTACGCCCTGCTGGCGCAGGTGGGCTTCGAGTACGTGGTGCGTTTTCGCAAGGACGTGCGGGTGGAGGTGGAAGGCGCCCACCAGCGGCCGGCGGCCGAGTGGATACCGGCCAGCGGGCACGCCAAGAAGCTGACGGACGTGCACGTGACGGCGGACCGCACGCCGGTGCCCGCGGTGGTGTTGGTGCACCAGAAGGGCATGAAGGAGTCGTGGTGTCTGGCCACCAGCCTGGGCACGGCCAGCGCGCGCCAGGTGGTGGACCTCTACTCCCGGCGCTTCTCGTGCGAGGAGACGTTCCGAGACGTCAAGGATTTGAGATTCGGGATGGGGCTGTCCGCCGTGCGGGTGAAGAGTCCGGAGCGCAGGGACAGACTGCTGCTGGTGAGTGCCCTGGCCCAGGTGCTGCTGACGCTTCTGGGCGCCGCCGGGGAGAGTCTCGGCATGGAGAAGGGCTTGAAGGCCAACACCGTCAAGACGCGCACCTACTCGCTCTTCCGGCAGGGCTGCATGTATTACCAGGCCATTCCCATGATGAAGGAGGAGCGCCTGCGGCCTCTCGTCGAGCGATTCTCCGAACTCCTTCACGGCCATCGAGTCTTCCAAGATGCGCTTGGCTTCATATGAGGGGATGGCTCAGG
>NZ_SRLW01000642.1:0-1191 GCF_006518215.1 Myxococcus sp. AB025B | reverse complement strand
ACTTCCGCCACGACGCCGGCGCCCACCGTGCGGCCACCCTCGCGAACGGCGAAGCGCAGCTCCTTCTCCATCGCGACAGGGGTGATGAGCTCCACCTCGATCGCGATGTTGTCGCCCGGCATCACCATCTCCACGTTCTCCGGCAGCTTCACCGTTCCCGTCACGTCCGTCGTGCGGAAGTAGAACTGGGGACGGTAGCCCTTGAAGAACGGGGTGTGGCGACCACCCTCCTCCTTCGACAGCACGTAGATCTGCGCCTTGAACTTGGTGTGCGGCGTGATGCTGCCAGGCTTGGCAATCACCTGCCCACGCTCCATGTCCTCGCGCTTCAGGCCGCGCACCAGCGCGCCGATGTTGTCGCCCGCCATGCCCTCATCCAGCAGCTTGCGGAACATCTCCACGCCCGTGACCACGGTCTTCTGCGTCGGGCGCAGGCCGACGACCTCGACCTCCTCGCCGACCTTGATCTTGCCACGCTCCACGCGGCCCGTCGCCACCGTTCCACGGCCGGCGATGGAGAACACGTCCTCCACCGGCATCAGGAAGGGCTTGTCCGTCGCGCGCTGCGGCGTCGGGATGTAGCTGTCCACCGCCTCCATCAGCTTCAGGATGGCCGGCTCGCCGATGTCGCTCGTGTCACCCTCGAGCGCCTTCACCGCGGAGCCCGGGATGATGGGGATGGTGTCGCCGGGGAACTCGTACTTCTTCAGGAGGTCACGCACCTCCATCTCCACCAGCTCGCGCAGCTCCGGGTCGTCCAGCAGGTCCACCTTGTTCAGGAAGACCACGATGTACGGAACGCCGACCTGGCGCGCCAGCAGGATGTGCTCACGCGTCTGGGGCATCGGGCCGTCCGCCGCCGACACCACCAGAATCGCGCCGTCCATCTGCGCCGCGCCCGTGATCATGTTCTTCACGTAGTCGGCGTGGCCCGGACAGTCGACGTGCGCGTAGTGACGGTTCTTCGTCTGGTACTCCACGTGCGCCGTCGAAATCGTAATGCCGCGCTCGCGCTCTTCCGGCGCCTTGTCGATCTGGTCGTACGCCAGGAACGTGGCGCCGCCCGTCTTCGCCAGCACCTTCGTGATGGCCGCCGTCAGCGACGTCTTGCCGTGGTCCACGTGTCCGATCGTGCCGATGTTCACGTGGGGCTTGTTACGCTCGAACTTCTCCTTGGCCATGACACTCCTC
>NZ_SRLW01000641.1:0-1207 GCF_006518215.1 Myxococcus sp. AB025B | reverse complement strand
CGGCAGCTCGGGGCCTGGGCTCTGCGGGGTGTCGAGATTCACGCTGTCCTGTCCGCTCGTTCGCGAGGCAACCCCCGACGGGGGTGCCTATTTCCCGATTCTCTAGCAACGTCCGACGCGCCGCGAGGAGCTTGGACACGTCGATTTCGCTCGGGACGTGGCGAGGGTGTCCGACGCACGAAGGACGCGGCCGACGGAGGGTCCGGGAGGCAACGCGCGAGGGCCGTGCCCTTCGTCCCAACGGGGCGCCAAGTGCCCGTCATGACTCGGGAGTGGGCCAGGGTTCGGGGCCCGGATGCGCCCTGCGACGCGGGACGGCGAGCACCTCGTCCGGCGGGCAGGCGGGGGAGCGGCCCACGGACGAACGGGAGGGGGCGGAGGCGCCTCGCCGCGCTCGAGTCACGCGGGGCCATTCACTCCGGAGGGCCGCGCCGAGCTCCTCGGCCCGCGAGGGGGGCGGGCCGTGACGCTGCTCGGCGACGGTCTACTTGCGGACCTCTTCCTTGAGCGCCTCGTCCGCGCCCATCTCCACCTCGGACGGCTGCAGTCCACCCAGCTCCTGGGCGAGCGCGGTGAGCACGTCCTGGGTGGCGAGGATGCGCGAGCGCGACAGCCGCCCGAGCACGCGCTGCACGGCGGACTCGACGGTGCCCTCGGAGGGGATGTCGAGCGAGCGCCCCGCCTCGGTCAGCGCGAACAGCGCCTTGCGCCCGTCGAGCGGATCCGACTTGCGCTCCAGCAGGGCGCGCTTCTCCAGCCGCTTGAGGACACCCGTCAGCGTGCTGGGGTGGACGTGGAGGATCTGCGCGAGCGTCCCCGCGGTGATGCCGGGGAAGCGGCCCACCAGCCGGATGACCAGCCGCTGCGGACCCGTCAGGCCCAGCGTCGACTCCATCCGCTTGGAGGTGGACTGGAGCCCGTGGTCCACGGCCCACAACAGCCGCATGAACTCGAGCACTTCGCCGAGGGGCGGCCCCTTGAGCCGCTCGCCTTCGTGAGGTTCCGGTTCCCCGGTGGCCGCGTCCTTCATGCCTTCATCTTCCTTCACCTGCCGTCTCCCTGTCTCTGCCATGTCCATGGAGCCGCGGGAGGTGTCCAGTCCTCGAGGTCCCCCGCCGCCAGATGGCGTTGTCTATCAGTCACTGAGGACAGAAGGGTGGGGCTTTCGTGCCCCGGCCCCGCGGGCCCCCCCGGGGGAGCGCCCGGC
>NZ_SRLW01000640.1:0-1218 GCF_006518215.1 Myxococcus sp. AB025B | reverse complement strand
TGGCAGAGCCCCTGCCGGACCGGTTTTGCCGAACTCGCGCGGTCCACACTGTCGCGCTTCCTGGGCGCTTCACGTCCGGACCTGATTGGCCGAACCCAACAGCGACCTGATTGGCCGAGCCTTGACACGCGAGGCCCTGGACTTCATTCTCGAGCTCTACCGGGTGGAGGCCCAGGCGCGTGAGGCGGACGTGGCGCGCACCGCCGCGCACCGCGAGCTGCGCCAGCTACGCAGCGCCCCCGTCCTCGCCAGGCTGCGCGTCTGGCTCGAAACGCAGGCGCCGCGCCACCCGCCCAAGAGTCCACTGGGCCAGGCCATCTCCTACGCCCTCAAGCAGTGGGAGGCCCTCACGCGCTTCGTGGAGAATGAGCGGCTTCCTCTTGACAACAACCGCTCGGAGGCGGCGCTGAGAAAGGCGGCCCTGGGCCGCAAAAACTTCCTCTTCGTCGGCCACGAGGCCGCGGGAGAGAATCTCGCCGGCCTCTACGCGCTGGTGGCCACCTGCGAGGCCAACCAAATCAATCCCGAGGCATATCTGGCCGACGTGCTGCTGCGTGTGCAGACGCACCCCAACTCGCGCATCGGTGAGCTGCTACCCCACGAGTGGGTGCGACGACGCGCCGCCGAACTGGCCCAGCCTCCCCTCCAGCCCAGTCCCTGAACACCCTCGCTCCTCGCGGCGCTCGCCGAGCACGGTACTCGTCCGTCGTCAAACTTCCCGGCACGACGTCCACCGGACGGTTACGTAGGTGCGCGTCACGGAGGAGTTCGAAGCGCGCAGGCTGATGCAGCAGAAGCTCGCCGGACGCCGGGGGCTGAGGCTGAGCACCGTGCCACCCTGAGTCTACCACCGTCGACGCCAGAGGAACACCGAGGCAGAGTCGCCCGTGCGTCTGCTACCGGTGCAGGTGAGCCGTGCACCCGCCCTCGATGTGGCGGTGCTGGAGGTGGTGATCGCCGGCGGAGCGCGCGTGCATTTCGAACCAGGCACGGACGTGGACTACGTGGCCAGACTGGTCACCGCGCTGGGACTGCGTGCTGACGCTGCCGGCCTCGGTGCGAATCCTGCTGTTCACCGGGCCGGTGGACATGCGCAATTATGCCGAGTCCGGCGTTATGCGGAGTTGAGGGGTATGCCGCGCCGCCCACGGTCGATCCGACCTAGCGTGTCGAGGCCATGAGACCCTTGGCCAACTCCGCATAATCGTGAGCTTCCTT
>NZ_SRLW01000063.1:0-38608 GCF_006518215.1 Myxococcus sp. AB025B | reverse complement strand
GAATGATGGCGCCAGGGGACGAGGCAACGGCCTGAACAGGCGGAGGCGGAGGGATCACCGCCGCGACGGGTGCGGGAGTCGGCGGCGTGCCGACTGGCGCACGTGGCACGCCAGCAGGCGCCACCGTTGGCACGGCACCCGAGGCAGGGCCGGCTCCCGGCGCGCGAGGTGGCGCCACGGGCGCCGGTGTCATGGGCGCGACACCCGGGACGCGGGGCGCCGGTGGAGGGACGCCCGGGACAGGGGGCGTGGCCGGGCGCGCGGGCTGCGCTCCGACGGCGGGCATCGCGGTCACGGTGGGCCGGGCCCCCGTGGGCGTCGTGGACGCGGGCGCTCCCACGGCGGGAAGCCCCGTGGCGCTCATCCGCTGCGGCACCGGCGCGGTGACGGCGGGGATGGACACGGTGGGCCGCTGGGACTGGGGCACGGCCGGCGCCGCGACGCCCGGAGGCTGCGCACCCGGGGGCACCGGCGCGCCCGACGCCGCCGGAGGCTTCGCCACGGGGGCGGGCGTGGGCGGTACCGGCGAGGCCGCCGTCATCCGTGGAATGGCCGGTCGCGAGGGAGCCGCCGGTGTCCCGGGCGGGCTTCCCGGCGGCTTGCCGGAGCTGGGATCGGTAGGCTCGGACATCGCGCTCGTCTACTGGGCCACGGCGGGCAGGTCGGAGTTGTTGTGCCCAGCCAGCCGCGTGCTCCGGTTCGCCTGGATGGACTTCTGGATGTCCGCCTCGGACATGCCCGAGGACAGGGTGATGGTCGTCGACGTCTTCTGGCCCGTCTCCGTGTCGCACGCGGACACGTTCACCAGGCCGTCGGTGTTGATCTCGAAGGTGACCTCGATCTTCACCTCACCGCGATACCCGATGCGGAAGCCCGCGAACTCGAACTCGCCGAGCATCTCGCACTCGTCGGCCCGGTTGGACTCCCCCTGGTACACGCGGATCTTCACCTTCTCCTGCCCGTCACGGCTGGTGGTGAACGCCTTCGAGCGGTCGATGGGGACCGGCGTGTTCTTGTCGATGATCTTCTCGGTGTACCCACCCACCGTGCCGATGCGCAGCGTCAGCGGCGTGACGTCCACCAGGAACGTCTCCGTCTTGCTGTCGAGCAGCGCGTGCGACTGGAGCGCGGCCCCCATCGCCACGACCTGGTCCGGGTTGATTCCCTCCAGCGGCGCCTTCTGGAAGTAGTGCTTCACCGAGTTGCGGATGATGGGCAGCCGCGTGGGCCCGCCCACCAGGATGACCGCGTCGATGTCCGCCGCGGTCAGCCGCGCGCTCTGCAGCGCCTCGTCGCAGACCTTGAAGGTGCGCTGCACCAGGTCCATCACCATCTTGTTGAACTGGTCCTGGTTGAGCGTGTTGCGCAGGTCCATCACGTTGCCCTGCGCGTCCTGGCAGATGCCCTGGCAGAGGATGTCCGCCGAGCCCGTCTGCCCCACGTCGATCTTCGCCTTCTCCGCGGCCTCCTTGAGCATCTGCAGGCAGAACTTGTTCTGCCTCAGGTCCAGCCGCGTCTTGTTCAGGAAGTCATCCGCCAGGTACGTCATGATGCGGTCGTCGAAGTCGTCGCCGCCCAGGTACGTGTCGCCCGCCGTCGCCAGCACCTCGAAGACGTCCTTGCCGATCTCCAGGATGGACACGTCGAACGTGCCGCCGCCCAGGTCGTAGACGACGACGCGCTGGTTGACGTCCCGGCCGAAGCCGTACGCGAGCGCCGCCGCGGTGGGCTCGTTGAGGATGCGCAGCACCTCCAGCCCCGCGATGCGGCCCGCGTCCTTGGTCGCCTGACGCTGGTTGTCGTTGAAGTACGCGGGGACCGTGACGACGGCCTTCGTCACCTCGCGGCCCAGGTACGTCTCCGCGACGGCCTTCATCTCCTTGAGCACCAGCGCGGAGATCTCCGGCAGCGAGTACGCGCGCTCGCGCACGCCGATGCGCACCGAGTTGTTCTCACCCTCCACAATCCGGTACGGCATCACCGCCTGGGCCTTCTTCACCTCATCGGAGAAGTAGTACCGGCCGATGAGCCGCTTCGCCGAGTACACCGTCGTCTCGGGGCTGGTGATGATGTTCTTCTTGGCGGCGTTGCCCACCAGCACCGAGCCGTCCTCGAGGAAGGACACGCAGGAGGCATGCGTCGTCTCACCCCACTCGTTGGGGATGACGATGGGCTGCCCGTCCTGGACCACCGACACGCACGAGTACGACGTGCCGAGGTCGATGCCGATTGCGATGTCGTCCGACATTCCATCTCCGGTGAAGGTCTCGAAGCCCGAGGCCGTCGGTGAAGCGCCCGGAGGTTAGGAGCCTCCCAACGACGTGTCAATGTTCGTTCAATGTAAACCCCAGCCATTTCAGGCACTTAGCGGGCTGTTAAGGGGACGGGCTCGCTGGCTTGAGGGGGGGAGGGGACGTCATTATCTATGAAGCAAAGGAGTTCTCCCTCATGTCCGTCGTCCTCGCCGCCCTCACGTCCGACCCGAACCTGTTGAGGTGCGAGCTGTCCCGGCTCGCCGGGCAGGTGCTCGTCCAGACGGAGCCCCGAGCGAACGCGATGGGGGTGGGCGCGTATGCCCAGGACGAGGTCCTGCTGCGGCGGCTCGCCGACGTGGAGGAGGTGCCCTCGCTGGAGTCGCTCGCCCCACCCACCGAGTCCGAAGCGCTCCTGTTCCACGCGGGCCGGCTGCCCCTGGGCGCGTCGCTCGAGGAGAACACCCAGCCGTTCCGCTCGCGCCGGTGGCTGTTCGCCCATCAGGGCGCCATCAACGGGTTCGAGCAGCTGCGCGGGCCGTTGATGGCCTCGCTCCCCGAGCACCTCCAACGTCAGGTGCGCGGCGGCACCGACAGCGAGGTCCTCTTCGCGCTCTTCCTGCGTCAGCTGCGCGACGTCGGCCGCACCGATGACCCACGCCTGGAGCCCCAGGTCGCCGGCCGCCTCCTGGCGGACACCGCGCGCGAGGTCGTCAAGCGCTCCATGGCGCTGGGCATCCCCCGCGCCTCCACGCTCAACCTGGTGGCCACCAACGGGCTGTTGCTCGTGGCGAGCCGCTGCGGAGAGGAGCCGCTCTACTACTCGCGGCTCGAGGGCGGGGCGGAGTGCGAGCCCTGCGGCGTGACGGCGAGCACCCCGGAGAGCCAGCCCGCCGTCGGCGCGCACCGCCGTCGTCGCACCGTCGTCGTGGCCAGCCACCTCCGGCGCCCCGGCAGCTGGGTGGAGCTGCCTCGCGGCACCACGCTCGCCGTGGGCCTGGACCTGCAGGTCCACCTGCTCCAGGGCAACTGAGCCCGGAGCCGCCCTCCCGCTCGCAGTCCCCCTCGGGGCGCGTGGGTCCTCCGCGCCCCGTGCCGCTGGGGCCGAGCGGGGGAATCCCAGCGCTTCCGGGCCCAAGCCGGTGAAGCCCGGAAGCGAAAAAGCAAAAACCCTGGATTCTAGACACCTCTTCCAGAGAATGGAAGCCCAATCCATGGGTGGATTGTGAACCGCTTTACAAGGCTTCGGGATTCGTTGCCTCATACCCGCGTAATCCCAAGGGATTTACTCCGGGAACGAGCCCTTTGCCGTCGCCTCTGCCTGCCTCCGCCTCGCTGGACCCGCACCTGTCGGTAACCGTCCGACATCCCGTGGACGCGGTGGTGGCGGCCTCACTGAGCCGGCGCTTCGCGCGCGAGTCGGGGCTGTCGGCGGCGTCCAGCGCGGAGGTGGCGGTGGTGGTGAGCGAGCTGGCCACCAACCTGGTGCGCCACACGCGGGTGGGCGGCACGGTGGAGCTGTGGCGCGAGGACACCTGGCTGTGCATCCGCGCGCGCGACCGGGGCCCGGGGATGGCGGAGCCGGAGCGGCTCTTCCTGGGGCGCGCGGGCCGGCCCGGGCCGCTGCCCGGAGAGAGCCTGGGCGAGGGCGGCGCGGCGGTGCGGCGCCTGACGGACGAGGTCCGCGTGTCCAACCGCGAGGGCGGGGGCCTGGAAGTGTTCGCACGCAAGCGCATGAAGCTGGAGGCAAGCAAGCCGTGGTGAGTCGTGGTGGGACCAGTTCGCAGCTGCTCGGTGTGCTCCAGCACTTCATGTCGGAGACCGCCGCGAGGCTCGTGCTCAGGGGGACGCTGGAGCCGCTGCGGCTGAGCGCGGACACGCTGGGCACGGCGGAGCTGCCCCGGGTCATCGAGGCGCTGGAGCCGGCCACGCGGCACTTCGTGGACCCGTCGAGGCGGGCGGACCTGTCCGCGCGGCTCAAGGCGCTGCTGGCGACGGCCACCGTGCCCAGCGGCCTGGGGCTGCGCGAGCCCTCGGCGATGTCCAGCGCTCCGGTGGAGGCGCGGCCCACGACGTATCAGGTGCGCACGGAGGCGGACGCCAGCCAGGCGCGGCTCGCGGCACGCTCCCTGTGCGAGGCCATGGGCGGCCGCGGCTACGAGTGCCAGAAGGTCGCGACGGCGGTGAGCGAGCTGGCGCGCAACCAGGTGTCCTATGCCGGCGGCGGCACCATCCAGCTCATCCCGGTGCAGGCGCCGCGCAAGCTGCTGCGCGTGCGAGCCGAGGACCAGGGCAAGGGCATCCCCGACCTGGAGCGCGTGCTGTCTGGCACCTACCGCAGCAAGACCGGCATGGGCCTGGGCATCCTGGGCGTCAAGCGGCTGGCGGACAGGTTCGAGGTGAAGACGGGCGCCACGGGCACCCAGGTGGAGTTCGAGGTGTGGCTGTGAGGCTCGCCGTCGCCCACCTGACGCGGCCCAAGCCGGGCGAAGTGGAGAACGGCGACGGCGTGGTGGTGCGCTCCGGGTCGGGCGTCACGCTGCTCGCGGTGGTGGACTCGCTGGGCCACGGGCCCGCCGCGGCCCTGGCGACGGCGGCCGCCACGCAGTGCCTGACGCGGATGCCGCTGACGTCCTCGGTGGAGGAGCTGGTGTCCGCGCTACACGTGGCGCTCAAGCACGGCCGGGGCTCTGCGGTGATGCTGGCCCTGTTCGACGGGAGCGTCCTGCACGCGGGCGGCGTGGGCAACGTGGAGCTGCGCACGCTGGGCACGCGGGTGCCGGTGCTCCCCACGCCGGGAATCCTCGGCCAGTCGTTCCGGACGCTGCGCACCGTGTCCACGCCGCTGTTGCCCAAGGACCGGCTGGTCCTCTTCTCTGACGGCCTGAGCTTCCGCCTGGACCTGGAGCAGGTCCGCGACCAGTCCCCCGACGCGGCCTGCGCGGTGCTCCTGGAGCGCTTCGGCCGCGCCACCGATGACGCCACCGTGCTGGTGGCGGACGTGGAGCCTTCATGAGCCACCCTGAATCCCCTCCGTCCTCGCGTGACCTGTCGCGCATCCCCATCATCCCACTGTGGGGGCAGCTCATCGTCCCCCTGCAGGGCGACATCACCGACGCGCAGGCCGCGCAGCTCTGCTCGGACGTGCTGCGCGACATCCAGCGCACCGGCGCCAAGGGGATGGTGGTGGACATCTCCGGTCTGTGGCTGGTGGACAGCCACCTGTGCGCGGTGCTGGCGCGGCTGGCGGGCTCGGCCCGGCTGATGGGCACGCGCACCGTGCTGTGCGGCATGGGCGCGGACGTGGCGCTCACGCTGCAGAGCATGGGCATCCAGCTGGACGGCGTGGAGACGGCGCTGGGGTTGGAGGAGGGCCTGTCGCTGCTCGGCGTCCGGGCGGTGGGCGCGCGCACGGAGGAGTCCGAGCGGGAGGAGGCGCAGCGGCTGGCCGACGAGATGCTCGGCCTCGTGGCGCCGGCGTCCCCGCGCACCGTCGTCTGACCGTCGTCCGAAGGAGGCGCCATGAGCCACACCCCGTCCGCTCCGCTGTCCATCGCTCCCGAGCGCATCGGCCGCATCATCGACGTGCTGTCGCTCATCTCGGTGGGGGAGTTCTCCTCCGAGCGCACCACCATCGACATCCGCGAGCAGGACGAGCTGGCGGCGCTCGAGGAGACGCTCAACATCTTCGTGCGCGAGCTGGCCTCCACCCGCCGCGAGCACGAGGAGGCGCTCACGCGCCTGGCGGCGAGCCACCGCGAGCTGGAGGAGAAGCTGTCCACCATCGACCGGCAGCGCGACGCCATCCGGGACCTGTCCACGCCCATCATCGAGCTGTGGGACGACGTCCTCACGCTGCCCATCGTCGGCGTGGTGGACACCCAGCGCGCCATGGAGATGACCGAGCGGCTCCTGCACCGCGTGGTCCAGGGCAAGGCCCGCTGCGTCATCATCGACATCACCGGCGTGGAGGTGGTGGACACGATGACGGCCCACCACTTCATCAAGATGATGGGCTCGGCGCGGCTGCTCGGCGCCTACTGCGTGGTGACGGGCATCCGCCCGGGGATCGCGCAGACGCTGGTCCAGATGGGCGTGGACCTGCGGGAGGTGAAGACGCTCGGCAGCCTCAAGGAAGGCCTGCGCGACTGCTTGCTGCACCTGAATGGCCGCGGCGCGGGCCCCCACCGCTGAAGCCCTCGCGGCCCCTGGAGGAGACACGACATGGTTCGCATGTGGACGTTCGGTGACAGCAAGGTGTGGCTCGAGTCCCCGGACATCGTGCGGCTCGTCAACGTGGGCCCGTTCGACGTCAAGCTCATCCACGACCTGGCCGGCGTGGCCGCGGAGCTGCGCGAGACGCACCCCACGCTCTACCTCATCAATGACTCGCGGCGGACCTCGAGCATCACCTCCGAGGCGCGCCGCATCTTGAGCGAGACTCCGGAGGTGATGCCCTTCGCCGGCACCGTCATCTTCGGCGCCAGCTTCTCGCTGCGCACCATGGCGAACATGATGGGGCGCGCCGCCATGCTGCTGGGGCGGACGCGGAGCGCGCCGTTCGGCATGGTGGACACGGAGGACCAGGCCCGCGCCTGGGTGGCGGACCTCCGCGCCCAGACGCAGGCGGTCTCCCGCGCCTCCTGAGCGGGGCAGGGGGGCGGAAGAAATCGTCACCCCCCGATGCAAAGAAAATCCCCGGGTGCCGACCTCCTGGTGAACGAGGGGGGAGCGGCGCGAAGTCGCCGCGCCTGTCCCGCGTCCTGGCGCGACAGGCGCGCCAGCGTCAGCCCGGAGCTGAACCCCATGCAGCTGTTGCGTACGGCCCTTGCCTCCCTGCTCACCGCGTGCGGCGAGCGCCTCGCCTGGAGTCCTGCTCAGCGGCGGCGGCGGAACATCGCCACCAGGCCCGGCGCCGCGACGCACAACAGCCACCCGAACACCTCCAGGGGACTGCCGCCCGTCGACGCGCAGCCCACGCCGCCGCCCTCCACCAGACTGGGGCGGATGGTGTGCCACGCGCGATGGGCGGGAGCCACCTCCACGTTGCCCGCGAAGTCCGTCGCCCAGACGTCCAGCGTGTGGTCTCCCTCCGAGAGGTTGCGCAGCGTGAGCTCCGCGGCGCAGGGCTCCGGGTCCTTGCCGTCCACCGAGCACCGGAAGCTGGCGACCTCCTCCGACGGCACCAGCTTGAAGGTGACGTTGGCGAGCGTGCTGGTGCCCGTGGGGCCTCCGTCCAACGTCGTCACCGGCGGGATGAAGTCCAGCCGGAACAGGCGCGGGTCGGAGCGGGTGCCCGTGTTGCCCGCGGCATCCACCGAGTACACGCGCAGGGCCTGGTCGCCGTGCACCGTGGCCTTGTCCACGATGAGCGTCCACTCGCCGCGATCATTGGCCATGGCGGTGCCCACCACCAGGCCGTTGAGCTCCGCGGTGAGCGTCGTGCCCGCCTCGGCCGTGCCGGTGACGGTATCGAAGCTCCGGCCGAGGATGCTGCCCTCCGTCGGCGTGATGATGAGCGGCGCTCCCGGCGCGGTGGCGTCCACCGTGAAGGTGCGCGCCTCGGCCTTCTCTCCGCGCCGGTCGAACGCATCCAGGCAGTCCGCGGTGACGGTGTACGCGCCCTCGGTCAGGTCGGCGGTGGGCGTGAACGACCACTCACCCGCGCCGTTGACGGTGATGGTGGGCGTCTGGGGTTGGTCGTTCAGGTGGACGGTGAGCCGGCACTGGGGCTGGGCGGTGCCTCGAATCGAGGGCCGGCGCGAGCGCAGGAGCGCGCCCGGCGCTGGCGACAGCAGCACGGGGGGCGTGGGGTCCTCCAGGTCCAGGGTGAACCTGCGCACGGCCATCCGCGCCGTGTTGCCCGCGGCGTCCCGCGCCTCCACGGAGAACTCGTGGACGCCGTTGGCCAGGGGCTCCAGGGGCTCGTAGCTCCAGTTGTTCGCGGCGTCCGCGGTGACGCTCGGCAGCGGCTTGCCGTCCAGGGTGATGGTGATGATGCTGTTCGGCTCCGAGGTCCCCATGAAGCGCGGCCTGGCCAGGGTGAGGACATCTCCCTCCTTGGGCGACGCGACGACCAGCGGAGGGTTGAAGCCGGAGTCCACCGTGAAGCGGACCGGGAGGGACGGCTCGCTCAGGTTCGCCGCCGCGTCCCGCGCCCTTGCCGTGAGGTCGTGGGGGCCCTGCGACAGCGAGGGCGAGGTGAAGGACCAGGTCCCGCCCTCTCCCACCGTCGTGGTCAGCGTGCTGCCGCGCTCGTCACCGTCGATGGCGAGGATGATGGTGGTTCCCACGTCCCCCGTGCCGGTGATGGTGGGGCGCGCGGAGGTGATGGCCGTCCCATCCACGGGATAGGTGATGGTGGGGCGGTTGGGGGGCGTGACGTCGACCTCCAGGTCGATGCCATTGGACGCGGCGCTGATGTTGCCCGCGGCATCCGTCGACTTGGCCGTCACCGTGTGCTCGCCCCCGGGGATGGTGGTGACCCTGGTCATGATCCACGTCCCATTGGAGCCCGCCACCACCCGCGCGTTGACGCGGAGGTTGCCCTCGATGAAGAGCTCCACGGTGCTTCCCGCCTCGGCCGTCCCCGAGAAGTCCACGCCCGCGCTGCCCACCAGGATGCCGGAGTTCGGCAGCAGGATGACCGGCGGGTTCGGCGGGGTGACGTCCACCCGGAACGTGTCGACGGTGGCGTCGCTCTTGTTCCCCGTGGCGTCGGTGGCGGTGACGCTCAGGTTGTAGATGCCGCTGGTGGTGAAGACCTGCGTGGGCAGGGTCCAGATGCGGCTGGCGCCGGCCTGGACGGCGGGGGACGCGACACCGTTGATGGTGACGACCACCGTGCTTCCGGCCTCCGCCTCTCCCTCGATGATCGTGCCCGCGGTCCCCACGACGGTGTCGGCCCTGGGGGTGGTGATGATGGGCTTCGCCGGAGGCGTGGTGTCGACGGAGAAGATGCGCGTCGCCGGGTCGCTCTTGTTGTTGAGCGCGTCGGTGGCGGTGACCACCGCGGTGTGCTCGCCGTCCGGGATGTTCGTCTTCGTCGGGACCGTCCACTGCCCGTCGGCGGCGGCCGTCGCCGTCCACGACAGCGTGCCCACGACGACGTCCACCCGGCTCGCGGGCTCCGCGGTGCCGCTGAAGGCCGTGCCGGCGACACCCACCCGGGCCGCGTTGGCGGGCGTCACGATGACGGGCACGTCGGGCTTCGTCGTGTCCACGTTGAACGTGACCTGGGCGGCGCTGCTGACGTTGCCGGTGGCGTCGGTGGCGGTGACGGAGGCGGTGCGGCTGCCATCCGGGATGTTCGTCTGCGCGGAGATGCTCCACCGGGTGTCGGGGCCCGCGGTGGTGCTCCAGTTGAGCGCGCCCACGACGACCTTCACCGTGCTGCCGGCCTCGGCGGTGCCGGAGAAGCCCGTGCCCGCGACGCCAATCTGGGCGCCTCCGATGGGCGTCTCGATGACGGGGATGGCCGGCGGCGTGGTGTCGACGGTGAAGGAGCGCGTCACGGCGGCGCTGACGTTGCCCGCCGCGTCGGTGGCGGTGACGGACGCGGTGCGGTTTCCATCCGCGATGGTCGTCACCGGCGCGATGGCCCATTCGCCATCCGAGTTGGTCGTGACGCTCCAGTTGAGCGAGCCCACGACGACCTTCACCGTGCTGCCCACCTCGGCGGTGCCGGAGAAGCCCGTGCCCGCCGTGCCCACGCGGGCGCCCGCGGCGGGCGTCACGATGACCGGCTCGCCGGGCGGCGTCTTGTCGATGGTGAAGTGGACCTCACGCGCGTCGCTGACGTTGCCGGTGGCATCGGTGGCGGTGACGGACGCGGTGCGAGGGCCCTCGGGGATGTCCGTCTTCGTCGGGATGGACCAGGTGCCGTTGGCGGCCGCGGAGGTCGTCCACTCGAGCGCGCCCACGACGACCTTCACCGTGCTGTTCGCCTCGGCGGTGCCGGAGAAGCCCGTGCCCGCGGGGCCCACGTGGGCACCCTCCGCGGGGACCAGCACCACGGGCAGCGCCGGCATCTGGGTGTCGACGTTGAAGAGGACCTCCGTGGCGCCGCTGACGTTGCCGGTCTCGTCGGTGGCGGTGACGGAGGCGGTCTGCGCGCCATCCGGGATGGCCGTCGTCGTCGCGACGCTCCAGCGGCCATCCGCGCCCGTCGTGGCCGTCCAGGCGAGCGCGCCGACGTTGACCGTCACCAGCGTGCCCAGCTCGGCGGTGCCGGAGAAGCCCGTGCCCGCCGGACCCACCCGGGCGCCCGCGGCGGGCGTCTCGATGGTCGGCGCGGCCGGAGGCACCGTGTCGACGATGAACGTCACCGTCGTGGCCGTGCTGGTGTTGCCCGCGGGGTCCGTGGCGGTGACGGAGGCGGTGCGGCTGCCATCCGGGAGGCTCGTCTGCGCGGCGATGGACCAGCGGCCGTTGGCGGCCGTGGTGGTCGTCCACGAGGCGCTGCCGACGGAGACCCTCACGAGGGTGCCCGCGACCGCGGTGCCGGAGAAGCCCGTGCCGGCCGTGCCCACCCGGGCGCCCGGGGCGGGCGTCTCGATGACTGGCGCGGGAGGAGGCGTCAGGTCGACGGTGAAGTTCGACGTGGTGGTGGAGCTGCTGTTGCCCAGCTCGTTGATGGCGACGGCGGTGACCTTGTGCGTTCCCTCCGTGAGGGTCCCGCTGAAGCTCACCGTCCACTGCCCGTTGGCCGCGGCCGTGGCGGTGCCGAGCGGCACGTCGTCCAGGTGGACCGTCACCTCGTTGCCCAGCGTGGCCGTCCCCGTGAACGGGGTGCCGGCCGGGCCCACCACGGAGTTGTTGGCGGGAGCGCTGATGGTGGGCGCGACGGCGGGCGTCTTGTTGATGAAGAAGTGGACCGTCGCGGCGGCGCTGGTGTTGCCGAGGCTGTCCGAGGCGGTGACGGACGCGCTCTGCGCGCCGTCGGGGATGTTCGTCTTCACCGGGACGGACCAGGTGCCACCGGCGGAGGCCGTGGCCGTCCACGTCAGGGCGCCCACCGTGACCGTCACGGTGCTGTTGGCGTCCGCGGTGCCGGAGAAGCCCGTGCCGGCGGTGCCCACCACGGCGCCTTCCGTCGGCGTCGTGACGACGGGCACTCCGGGAGGCGTGGTGTCGATGATGAAGTTGACCGTCGTCGCCTCGCTGACGTTGCCGGCGGTGTCCGTGGCGGTGATGGAGGCGGTGTGGCTGCCATCCGCGATGGTCGTCTGCGCGGGGATGGACCAGGCGCCGTTGGCCGCGGCCGTGGCCGTCCACGACGCGCTGCCGACGGTGACCCGCACCTGGCTGCCCACCTCCGCGGTGCCGGAGAAGCTGATTCCGCTCCGGCCCACGCGGGTGCCCGGCGCGGGCGTCGTGACGACGGGCACGGCGGGAGCCGTCGCGTCGACGGTGAAGGTGCGCGTGGTGGTGGAGCTGGTGTTGCCAATCCCATCGGTGGAGAAGGCGGTGACGGTGTGCTGGCCCTCGCTGAGGGTGCTGCTGACCGTCACGCTCCACAGCCCGTTGGCCGCGGCGGTGACGGTGTCGACCAGGTTTCCGTCCAGGTTCACCGTCACGCGGTTGGTGGCGGTGGCCGTCCCCGAGACGGTCAGCCCCACCGGACCCACGGGCGTCGCGGTGGTGGGCGTGGTGATGGTGGGCGCGCTGGCGGGCGTCTTGTTGACGGTGAAGTTGACCGTCCTCGCGGCGCTGACGTTGCCCGCGGCGTCGGTGGCGGTGACGGACGCGACGCGGGACCCCGCGGGGATGTCCGTCTGGACGGGGATGGACCAGGCGCCCCCCACGGCGGCCGTGGCCGTCCACGTCTGGGCGCCCACCGTGACCGTCACCGTGCTGCCCGCCTCGGCGGTGCCGGAGAAGCCCGTGCCGGCCATGCCCACGGTGGAGCCCTCCACGGGCGTCGTGACGACGGGCCTCGTTGGCGCCGTGAGGTCGACGGTGAAGGCGACCGTCGTCGCCTCGCTGACGTTGCCGAACGTGTCCGTGGCCGTGACGGCGGCGGTGCGGCTGCCCTCCGCGATGGTCGTCTTCGTCGGAACGGACCAGGCGCCGTTGGCCGCGGCCGTGGCCGTCCACGAGGTGCCGTTGACCGTGACGGTCACCGTGCTGCCCGCCTCGGCGGTGCCGGAGAAGCCCGTGCCGGCCGTGCCCACCACCTGACCCGCGGTGGGCGTGGTGACGACGGGCGCCGCCGGAGGCGTCGCATCGACGGTGAAGTTGCGGGTGGTGGTGGCGCTGGTGTTGCCGAGGTTGTTGGTGGCGATGGCGGTGACGACGTGGCTTCCGTTGGCGGGCGTGCTGTTGGCCGGCACGCTCCAGCGCCCGTTGGCGGGCACGGTGACGGTGTCGACCACGTTTCCATCCAGGCTCACCCGCACCTGATGGGTGGCGGTGGCCGTTCCCGAGAAGGTCAGCCCCGTCGGACCGACCACGGCGTCCTCGGCGGGCGCGCTGATGACCGGCGCGGCGGGGGGCGTCTTGTCGACGGTGAAGGTGACCGTCCTCGCGGTGCTGACGTTGCCCGCGGCGTCGGTGGCGGTGACGGAGGCGGTCTGGCTGCCCGCCGGAAGGGTCGTCTGCGTGGGGATGGACCAGGCGCCACCGGCCGTGGTGGTGGCCGTCCACGACTCGCCGCTGACGGTGACCGTCACGGTGCTGCCCGCCTCGGCGGTGCCGGAGAAGCCCGTGCCGGCCGTGCCCACGGTGGAGCCCGCGGCGGGCGTCGTGACGACGGGCCTGTCCGGAGCCGTGGTGTCGACGGTGAAGCTGACGGACGCCGCGGTGCTGGTGTTGCCCGCCGCGTCCCTGGCGGTGACGGAGGCGGTGCGGCTGCCCTCCGCGATGGTCGTCTTCGTCGGCACCGACCAGGTGCCGCCCGCGGTCGTCGTGGTGTTCCACGAGGTGCCATTGACCGTGACCGTCACGGTGCTGTTCGGCTCGGCGGTGCCGGAGAAGCCCGTGCCCGCGGTGCCCACCTGGGTGTTCGCGAGCGGCGTGGAGATGACGGGCGCGCCTGGCGGCGTCCGGTCGACGGTGAAGGTGACCGTCGCCGCCGGACCGGTGTTGCCGGTGGCGTCGGTGGCGGTGACGGAGGCGGTGCGGCTGCCCTCCGCGATGGTCGTCTGGGCGGCGATGGACCAGGCCCCACCCACGGCCGTCGTGGTGGTCCACGTGATGCCATTGACGGTGACCCTCACCGTGCTGCCCGCCTCGGCGGTGCCGGAGAAGCCCGTGCCGGCGGTGCCCACCTGGGCGTTCGCGACCGGGGTGGAGATGACGGGCGCGCCCGGCGGCGTCGTGTCGACGGTGAAGGTGACGCTCGCGGCCGGCCCCGTCTCGTTGTCCTCGTTCGTGGCGGTGACGGAGGCCGTGTGCGTGCCGTCATCGAGGTCCGTCGTCGTCGGCACCGACCACCGGCCATCCGCGCCCGTGAGGGCCTGCCACTCGAGCGTGCCGACCGTGACGGTCACCGTGCTGTCCGTCTCCGCGGTGCCGGAGAAGCCCGTGCCGGCCACGCCCACCTTCGCGTTCGCCAGGGGCACCTCGATGACGGGCGCCGCGGGGGCGAGCAGCGCCTCCACGGAGAAGTAGACCGGGTCGCTCGTGGGGCTCGCGAGCCCCTCCAGCTCCGTGTGCGCCGTGACGGCGTACAGGCCATCCTCCAGGCGGCCGGGCACCTCGATGGAGAACGCGCCGGACTCGCTGACCACCGAGGCGGGCAGCTCGCGCTCGGGCGTGGTGGGCTGGTCGGTGTTGCCCAGCTTCACGTGCACGGTGGCGCCCGGGTCCGCGGTGCCCGTGACGCGCGGGGACCGGGCCTTCACGTTGGCGCCTTCTCCCGGCGCGGTGATGACCGGACGCGCGGGGATGACGAGCCCGTGCTCCAGAAGCGTCGCGCCCCCCTCATCGCTCGCTCGTGCCGCGAAGGCCTTGGCGCCCGAGACCTCCGACTCCACGAACACCGGGCAGCCCCGGAGGTTCGTGGCCTGCAGCAGCACGCTGCCCGCGCTCCTCGCCAGCAGCGCCTCACAGTCCGCGCTCTCCACCATCCGCGCGGAGATGCTGCCGCCCGCGCCGCCCTGGGTGAGCCCCTCCAGCTCCCACGGCCAGGCCCGCGCGTCGGCCTCGATGCGCCCCGCGCCCGTGAGCTTGCGCGCGCGGAAGAAGACCACGCCGCCGCCGCTCGTCGAGCCGCTCCGCGGGCCCGCGCCGCTCGCGGTGATGACGCCGTTGTTGTGCAGCGTGTCCGCGACGAGGAAGGCCACCACGCCGCCGGACGAGCCATTCCAATCGCGCGCCCTCACTTCGCCCGTGGGGTGGATGGTGACGGCCTGGAACTCCGGCACGCGGATGACCTGCGTGCCCGGGAAGGCGAAGTCATTGAGCACCGGACGCGTGAGCAGCAGCACGCCGTCCTTCGCGCGCGACACCCGCGCCAGCTCCCACTGGCCCAGCGGGCTCTCCTCGCGCGGGCCGTACGTGAAGGTGGACAGCGACAGGGCGGCCACGGGACCCGCGGCCGCGCTCTGCAACACCATCACCAGGTCGCCCGCGGCGAAGCCCTCGAGCGTCTCCACGCGCAGCTGACGGTCGCCCTTGCGCACCGGGCCCGTCACCGCCGCGTAGTGATTGACGACCTGACTCGAGTTGGCGGGGACCGTGAGGGACTCGTCACGCGCCTCGCCCAGGCCGAAGACATCCGCTTCGGCGAACGCGGAGTGCGCGCCCAACGCCACGACGCAGGTCAGAAGGTGCAACCATCTCAGTGATTTCATGGCGTGGCTTCCAGGTTCGTCGGCAGCATGAGGAGGAGCTCGACCCGGCGGTTCTTCTCGCGCCCCTCGACGGTTCCGTTGCTCTGTGCGGGATGCTCCGGGCCGTAGCTGCGCAATCGCAGCTTCTGGGGAGAGACACCACGCTCCACCAGGTAGCGCCACACGGCCTCCGCGCGGGCGCGACCCAGCCGTGGGTTGAAGGTCTCCGTGGCCGAGTCGTCCGTGTGTCCATCCACCGTCATCAGCTTCACCGACGGGTTGGTCAGCATCAGCTCCACGGCGCGCTCCAGGTCCGGCGAGGACTCGGGCAGCTCCGCGCTCCCGACGCGGAAGTACACGCGGCCGTCGAGCACGAACTTGTCCCGGGACACGTTCGCGACGGGCGAGGCCTCGCCGGGATTGGGAATCATCGAGCCCTGCATGTCCGACACGCGCCGGTTCGGCGCGGGCGTGGGCAGCGGCACGGACTCGTGCACGATGCTCGTGTCACTGTCGGGCCGCGTGTCCTCGCCCAGCAGCGAGTTGAACGCCACGCCGGCGACCAGGCGGAACAGCGGGATGCCCGGCTCCGAGCCGAAGCCCAGGCCGCCGAGCGCGAACAGCTCCACGCCCTCGCGCGGCGCATAGCGCGCGCCGCCCAGCACCTCCACCGCGCCCCGCGCCTGCTTCCAGGAGAGCGCCGCGTTGATCGCCACCTCCGCGCGCAGCGGCGCCCCCGTGGTCATCAGGCCCGCGCCCAGGCGCAGCTCGCTGCCCAGCTCACGCGCCTCCAACGTGGGGACCTCGATGGTGACCCCGCGCCGCACCAGCACGCCCAGCTCGAACGAGGGCGCCAGGATGGAGCCCAGCATGCCGCCCACCATGACGCGCGCCAGGAGGCTCGTGTCCGCGCCCCGCGCGAACGCGCCCTCCGTCCCGAACGGCAGATAGACGCTCACCTCCGAGGCGAGGTCCACCGCGTCGTCCTCCTCCGTGCGCAACAGGCCCACCCGCGCGCCCACGCGCGGCGAGCCCACGCCGTGCCGCGTGGGCCCCAGCAGCCCCTGCGAGGCCAGGTCGTCTCCCTCGCGCTGGGTCAGCACCGGGATTCGCGCGTCGATCTGCAGCCGCGAGCTCAAGCCGAGCGCCACCGCGAGCACGCCCGTCGTGCGGCTCGTCAGGATGGGCATCGTCTCGCCCTTCGCGTTGAGTGTCATGGGCTCGTGCTGGTAGTGACCCAGGATGAGCACCCGGAGCTCGGCCGCGCGCAGCACGGTGCCACCGCCCGTCGCGAGGGGGCCGGGACCTGGGTTGATCTCCAGTCGCTCCATCAAGAAGGCGGGCAGGGCCGCCGGCTCCTGGGCGAACGCGCCGGGCGCCAGCAGCAGCAGCGCCAGCGTCCCCATCCGTTGCCACGTGAGGCACCACCCACTCATCCGCGTCCCATGGCGCATGACCGACATTGGTGCTCATGCGGGAGACAGCCCGCGGACACGCGCCGGCTCGGCCTGAGAGCAAGGCACGTACCAAGGCGGCGCGCGGGAGGGGGCGTGTCGCGAGCACCCCGGGGGAGTGTCCCCGATGCGTACCGGCGGAACGCGGCTGCGTCCGGCAGGACCGCAAGCGCGGCGCTCAGGCGGGGGCCTCCCCTGGGGAAGCGCTGGCACGGAAAGGGCAAGTGCACGCCGGCGCATGGCCTTCCAGGAACGACTCGCGCTGTCCCTCACCCTGACCCTGGGCGGGCAGTCCTTCGTCATCCCGGGGGGGCAGGTGGAGGCCTTCTCCGTGGACCTCCAGCCCCACGGGTTCACCGCGGAGGTGAGCTTCTGGACCGGCCTGGAGAAGGACGACGGGCCGCTCTTCACGGCCTTCGCCACCCCAGACCTCCTGGACGTGAAGCTGTCCATCTCCGGCGGCTACCCCGTCCCCCAGCCCCCACCCAAGCCGCTCATCCTCCATGGCCTGGCCCGGGAGCGCTCGCTGGAGGCCCGGACGCATGGCCCGGTGGGCGGCGCGCCGGTGCGCTTCCGGCGCTACACCGTGGTGTTCGAGGACGCCGCGCGCGTGCTCTGGCGCCAGCACCGCCCCACGGAGCTGCGCACGGACTTCGCGCTGAAGACGCTGTTGACGGAGCACACCGCGGGGGCGTTCACCCTCGACTTCGACTGGGACGTGCTCGACGAGAAGCGGCCCCTGGTGTGCCTGGCGCTGGGCGAGGACGCGCCGGGCGTGGGCCTGTACGACTTCGTCGCGTGGCTCGCGGACACGCGGGGTGGGGTGTGGGCCTACGACTGCGTGAAGGACCAGTACGGGTTGTGGGGACGCAAGCCCGCGGTGAGCGGCGCGAAGTTGCTGTCGCGCACGAAGGTGGAGCGGCTGGACGTGGTCATCCCCGCCATCCCTCGCAACGCGGCGCGGGTGCTCAACACCTCCACGCTCAAGTCCTCCACGCTGGAGGTGCCCGCGAGCAAGGGCGCGGGCGTCGCGGGCATCCACCAGGACCACCTGGTGCGCACGCCCATCGTGTCCGTCGTGGAGCAGCGCCAGGCGCTGGAGGTCAACCGGCTGCGCGTCCCGCAGCGCAGGTACAGGATGACGTTCAACCACTTCCCCACCGTGCCGGTGAGCCCCTGGTCCGGACTGCGGGTGGAGGGGCTGCTGTGGGGCTCCTCGGTGGTGGGGAGCGGAGAGGACCTCCGCGTGGTGGAGCTGTCCTTGTCGGCGCGGACGCTCGACGAGGGACCTCACGCGGGGCTGCAGCTGAAGGACACGGGGTTCGAGGTGGAGATGTCGCTGTTGGCGGAGCGCGCGTCGGACACGACGGTGTCGCTGCCCGCGCACCACGCGCCTCGCTATCCCATCCACGTCGAGGGCAAGGTGCTCAGTCCCGGAGGCGGGGAGAAGGACCGCATCTACCTGCTGTCCGAGGACAAGAAGACGTCGGTGCTCACGTGGCGCGTGAAGGTGCCGCTGTGGAACAAGGACGTGAGCGTGCCGGCGGAGCCGGGCTTCTTCCCGGGCCACTTCTACTTCCCGCCGTACAAGAACGCGCGCGTGCTGGTGGCGCTGCACTTCGACCGGGCGGAGCTCCACCGTCACCTGGACTGGGCGGACGCGGCGCGACTGCCGCAGGACGGGCAGGGGGACGGCATCCTCCTGGGGAAGAACGACACCAGCCAGACATCCATCGTCCACGACTTCCAGGACATGAAGCCCGTGTGGCACCTGGAGCGCACCTCGGGGCCGGACACCGAGACGGTGCGCATGGCCGAGGGCACGATGATGTTCCGGACGAAGGAGCTGCCCGGCGCCGCGTCCGTCACGCCCACGTTCGATGTCTCGCCGCAGGTGGAGACCGCGCGCGCGGACCTCTCGGCGGGGGTCGGCGGCGCGATGGGGGAGACGACCGCCGCCTACCGGGTGGCCTCGGGCAGCTCGCAGGCGAAGCTGGACGGGGCCTCGTCCGAGACGCAGGCGGCGCTCGAGTCCGCGCAGGCCGAGGTCTCCGCGAAGGTCTCCGAGGCGAAGGCCGAGCTGCAGGGCGCGCTCTCCGGGCTGGAGGGACGCACGTCCTCGCTCACCCGCGCGGCCTCCGAGGCCCGCGCGGCGCTGGAGCAGCTCAAGTGACGACACGCGCGCGATGGGGTGATTCTCCGGGAATGGAGGTCGAGTCGTGAAGGCACTGCTGGGCACGCTGGCGGAGCTGCGGGGAGACCTGGAGACGACGGGCTCGGGGGGCGTGGCCCGCATCGGTGACGCACGCTCGGCCATCGAGTCCATGGCGGAGGGCGTCACCGCGCTCATCGCCTCGATTCGTCCTGAGCTGGAGCCTCCGCTGACGGGGCTGCTCGCGCGCATCGACGCGCTCGACGCGAAGCTCGCGGCGACGAAGCAGCCGGAGGCGGAGCGGAGGCGCGAGCAGCTGGCGCCGCTGCGCTCCCGGGTGGATGGCACGTCCCAGTCGATGGCGTCGAGCCTCGCGAGCCTGGAGGGTGGGGCGGGGGGCTCGCTGACGTCCGCGAAGGACGGCGCGGCGACGTCACTGGGAGCGCTCGAGACGACTTTGTCCACACAGGTGCAGTCGCTGACGGGGCAGGTGGAGGCGGTGGAGGAGGCCATCGTCCCCGCGCAGGCGCAGGTGGACTCGCTCATCAAGCAGGCCAACGAGGCGCTGGAGACGCTGGTCGCGGGCGCGCTGGCCTCGGTCGCCGCCATCCGCGAGCCGCTGAAGATGGCGGTGGACACGGCCATGGCGACGCTGGACGCCGTCGTGGAGAAGCTCGCCGCGCTCAAGGAGCAGGTGCTGGCGCTCTTCGCGCCGCTGCCCGCGGTGCTGGAGCAGCTCCAGACGCTGTATCAGACGCTCGTCGGTTCGCTGGAGGCGCTGCTCACCAAGGTGAACACGCTGCTGGATGCGATTCCCGCGGCGAACCTGCCCAAGCCCCTGGTGACGCCCGCGGTGCAGGCCATCCAGCAGGTGGTGACGCAGATCACCACGCAGCTGGGCACGTTCTCCACGCAGATGACGACGCAGATGGGCACGCTCCAGGACCAGGTGCTCACCCAGGTGGACCAGGTGCGCACGCAGGCGCTCGCGCAGGTGGAGACGGTTCAGAAGCAGCTGGTCCAGCAGGTGGACACGCTCAAGCAGACCATCCTCCAGCAGGTCGAGCCCGTCAGCGCGCAGATGGACCAGGCCGTCGCGGCCGCCGTCACGCAGGTGGGCACGGCGAAGGACCAGGCCATCGCCCAGGTGACGACGGTGCAGGACCAGATGGCCGCGCGCGTGGACGCGGTGAAGACGCAGGTGAAGTCCCAGCTGCCCACGTTGCGGGAGCAGGTGGACGCGGGAGCGAAGGCCGCCCAGGCGCAGGTGGAGACCGCGCGGGCCTCGGCCGAGGACCAGGTCACCTCGACGCGCGCGACGCTGAAGTCCCAGGTCGACGCGACGACGAGCAGCGTGAACGCGGAGCTGGATGCACTGGAGGCGCGGCCGCTTCCGGCGGCGCCCTCCGTGGAGCAGCAGCTGGCCGCGGGCACGGCGGCCGCGCAGGCGCAGGTGGCGTCGGCGCGGGCGTCGGCCGAGGCTCAGGTCGAAAACGCGAAGACGCAGGTGGCCAAGGCCGAGGCGGAGGCCCAGGCGGAAGCGGAGGCCCAGGCGCGTGCTTCCACGTCCGAGGCAGAGCGCCGCGCGGAGACGGAGCTCGATGCGAGGGCTGCCACCGCACCGGGGCTCAAGCGTCCCTCGAAGGCCTGAGACCGCGAGCCCCTCCGGCCCCCCCGGCCGCGGAAGCTGGTGGTCGCCGATGAACTGCACGTCAGTGCAGGGCATGGACTCCGCTCCTGGAGGGGCCCGCGCGCGACACACGTCTCCCAGCAGCCAGAGCCATGGCGCTCGCCGGAGGGGAGCTGGCGGCGCGTAGGCGCGGCCCGGCTACTTCCCGGCGGAGGGGGCCTCGACCTTCGGACCCTCGACCTTGGGGGGCTCGACCTTCGGCGGCTCGAACTTGGGCGGCTCCTCCTTCTTGGGCTCACCCTTGGGCTTCTTGCGCTTCGACGGCGCATCCGTGCGGATGCGGCTCTCCTCCAGCTCGATGTCCACGCGCCCCGGGATGGGCGAGTCGAGCAACACCTGCCACGCGCCGTCGGGCGTGGTGAACAGGAAGGAGATGGCCAGCGGAGACTCCTCCGGAATCTTCACCCGCGTCTGGGTCTTCTCGCCCGGGTAGATGACGAGCGTCTGCACCACCGAGTCATCGGGGTGCACCACGCGCTCGGCCACGTCGGCGTAGAACTCCGTCATGTACCGCTGCGAGTCCACCGCGCGCACCACCATGTGCAGCGGCCGCCCCTGGTTCGTCCCCTGGGGCGAGTTCACGTGGATGGACAGGTGCGTCGGCGCGCACGCCACCGTCCCCAGGGCCAGCGCCAGCATCAACAGCCAGGGGAACCTCATCGCGTCACCTCTTGGAACAGCGTCCAGGGACCGCCACGCATGCCGAAGCGCAAACGAATCTCCGAGTGTTGTGAACCATCCGGGCCCGGCAGCGGCCAGATGGCGTTCTGCTCGGCGTCGAAGCTCGCGGCATCCAGGATGCGGAAGCAGTTCCACGACGAGCGCGACAGCTCCGTGGAGCGGTAGCGCTTGGCCTCGCGGCCCGGCACGCGCAGCTCGACGCCGACAGAGGCCGAGCGCGGCTCCCACCATGCCAGCGCGAAGTCCTGCCACGCGGGCGTCTGGTTGAAGCCGAACGCCGCCGCCTCGCCGCACTTCAGGAAGGACATGGTGACGAAGCCGTTCTCCCCCGACGGCGGCAGCGGCAGCGGGCGCACCTGGAGCTGCAGCGGCTGCGGCTTGCCCTCCTCGGTCCACAAGAGCTTCGCCAGCTTCGCCAGCCGGCCGAGCATCACCAGCATGCGCGGCGGGACGGCGAGCTGCTGACGCAGCGGCCGGCGCAGCATCCACTCCGTGCCGCGCTCCTCCACCACCGGCGAGAGCACCTGCGCCACGAACTGCCAGAAGGCGCCGTCCTTGCGCTTGAGCACCTCCAGCTCCGTCGGGTCCAGCTCCTGGCTCGCCTCCACCGCGAACGGGTAGCGACGCAACAGCGGCGTGAGCAGCGTGCGGAAGCGCCACTCCCACTGCTCCTCCAGCACGCGCTCCAGCTCGGCCCGGCCCAGCTCCCGCGTCATCAGGAAGGGCTCGCGGAACGGCCGGCGCAGCTCGCCCAGGATGCCCTGCTTGTCCAGCCACTCGTCCACGCGGCGCAGGTACGAGCCCTCCTCGTCGAGCAGCATGGACAGGCCCACGCGGCCCAGCGGGGAGAGCAGGTCGGTCAGCTGGCGTCCGCCGTCCTCGTTCGACGCGGGCGTCTCCTCCGCGCCCGAGCGCAGGGACGCGGGGACGATGGTGCGCGCGGCCCCGGCCGCCGGCGGCGCGCTGAACCCCGACACCTCCGTGTGCAGCTGCGACACCAGCAGCAGGTACGCCGCGAGCTGCGCCGTCTGTCCGTCCTTGTCCGGCGTCATGAGCTGCACGATGGGCCGGAACAGCGACAGCTCCTGGCGCAGCGGCTCGTAGTACGGGCCCTCCATGGGGCCGATACCCGCCCCCGTGGCCACCTCGCGCAGCATCGCCACCAGCTCGGAGGTCGGCTGCGTCACCGAGGACAGCTCCGAGGCCAGCGTCGTCGTCAGCGCCGTGAAGCGGTAGTCGCGGTACTTCACCAGCAGGTCCTGCCGGTAGCGCTGCCCGAAGTTGGCCACCTTCTTGAGCACGTAGCCCTGGCGCTGCGCGGCCTCCGCGCGCGACAGCTTCGAGTCCGCCATGCGCAGGGTGAACTCGTCCACCAGCGGCTTGATGTCCGTCTCGAACGTCAGCCACTCCACGCCGCGGCGCGAGGGCAGGGCGTCCACCGCGCCCACGTCCAGCGCGTCCTCCAGCGACAGCCCCAGCCCGGCCTCGGCCGCGGACGCCACCGCGCCCGGCGGCAGCCCCATCGAGGTCCGGCTGAAGGGCCGCTGGCCCTGCTCAATCTGCCGCAGCAGCTTGTCCAGCAGCGAGCGCGACAGCTCCTTGGGGCGGAACTCGAAGGACTGCTGCATCACCCGGACCTCCAGGCGCGCGTCGCCGTTGGCGGGCACGAAGAGGCCACCGGTGCGCGTGAGCAGCTCCGCGGTGGACATCTCCGCCGCGGCCTTCAGGCCCGCGTCGATTTCATCCTCCATGCGCAGCACCGCCGACAGCATCGGCTCGTGCTCGCGCAGCCAGTCGAGCGCGACGAGCGTGTTGTCCACGCCCTTGAGGGTCGCCTGGCTCTCCGGTGCGCCGGACGCGTCCAGCAGCGCCAGCACCTTGTGCGCGGACGTGTACGCCATGCTCTGCGCCAAGGTCAGCTTCAGCCGCTGCCGCTCGCTCGCCAGCGAGCGCCACCGCTCCAGGTCCATCTCCCGCGCGCTCAGCACCAGCTGCAGCTTGATGAGATGGTCTCTCCACGGGCCCAGGTAGCTCTCCTCGGACAGCCACTCGTAGGGCCAGCGCATCCACGGCACCTGGCCTTGCGTCTGCAGGCCCGTGCGCCACGCCTGGTCGCTGGAGATGATGTAGTCGCCCACCACCTCCTCGCGCAGCCCCGTGGCCTCCATCCAGTCGCCGCCCTTCTCCGTGGCGCGGGTCCCCAGCAGGCTCAGCGCGTCCGCCGCCCAGTTCCACCGCTTGCGGTACTGGCCATCCAGGTACGACAGGATGAAGCGCCCCATGTCGTCGGTGCGCGAGGCGCGCGCCACCGCCATCAGGTGCAGCATCTGCTCGGGACGGCAGAGCGTCTCGCGCTCGCAGCGCTCCTCCGCGTGCGACGCCGCCCACAGCGAGCGGCTGCCCACCAGCTCCGTCGAGGCGCAGCCCGGGATGAGCGGGCCACAGCGCTGGCACTGCTCCTGGCAGGACTCGAGCAGCGGCTTGAGATAGGACAGGCGCACCGTGTTGGACAGCTGCGCGCGCAGCACCTCCTGCTCGTCCTGGAAGCTGTTGCTCAAGAGCGGGAAGTAGCGCGCCGCGGAGAGCAGCGCGTCCATGGCCTGCATCGCGCCCTGGCCCTTGTCCACCACCACCTCGCCGGACGCCGTCAGGTGCTGCTGCCCCAGCCGCTGCACCGTGGACTCGAAGTCCTCCATGTGCCGCTGGGCCTCGGCCAGGCGGTTGTAGAAGTTCCCGTACGCCGCCACCACCGGCAGCACGCCCAGCGCGAGCAGCGCCGCGCACCTGCGCAGGTGCTTGCCGCGGTAGCGCGCGCGCAGCTCCACGTTGCGCTTCTCCGCGGCGATGGCGAACACCCCCGCCGAGCGCGCGTCCGCCGCCGGCGACGACACGTACACCCGCGTCAGCTCCGGGCGGTAGGACAGCGTGCCGCCCTCCACCAGCCCCGTCACGAACCTGGCGAGCGCCGCGAAGGACTCACCGCCGCGCGCGTAGAACTCCTCCAGCCGTCCGAAGGCGTCCACCGACAACGAGACCAGGCCCAGCGCGAAGTACTGCTCCAGGGGCTGCAGCCCCGCGGCCAGCCGGCCCTCCTCACCCGCGGGCGGCACGTCCCAGTGCAGGGGGATGCCATGGCTGCGCAAGAGCTGGGCGAAGTCCGAGAAGCCCACCATCGCGTCCATGTGCGTCAGGCACAGGCGCGTCTCCACCGAGCCCCGGCTCGCCTCGGACAGCAGGTTGATCTTCCCGCGCACCAGCTGGATGACCCGGCGCACCTCGTCCGGCGGCGTCTCCGCGAGCCACCGCGCGTCCAGCGCCACCACGACGCGCCCCTTCTGCCGACGGAAGCTCGACTTCCACAGCCGGCTGAGCGCGCGGCGCGCCTCCTGCGAGTCGTCCTCCAGCAGCGACGCCGACACCTCGTGGACCACCTTGTCCGGCCCCAGGAACATCTGGAGCAGCGGGTCCGAGGTGTGGCTGGGCATGAACTGCCGCTCCTGCCGCCGCCAGTCCACCTCCAGGTCGATGAGCGTCGTCTTGCCCGCGCCCGCAGGCCCGAGCACCACCACCGTGGGGAAGTCCAGCACCGCCACGCGGTAGCGCAGCGGCAGCGCGTTCAGGAACTGCTTGCGGATGCGCACCAGCGCGCCGGTGTCCAGCCGCTTGCGCGTCTCCACCTTCGGCGCCACCCGCCGGCGCTTCCTCCACCACCACACCAGCCCGACGACGAGCGCCAAGGCGAGCAGCACCCCGAGCCCTATCAATATCCACGTCAGATAGGGTCGCGCCGCGTCCGCTGTCGTCGTCGCCGCGCTCGCGGCCGCGGCAACGGGGTTCTTCTCGCCCGCCATGGCTCTAGTCCCTCTTCCCGCCCGCTTGCGCGCGGACCGCGAGCTGGAGGCCTTCCATCACGTCCTCCAGTCGCTCCAGTGTGGCCTCCAGTTGCACACCCCATGCCTCCCGCTCCTTGGGTGACAACCGCTTGCCTCCGGGGCCGGGTTCCAGGGCCTTCGCCCCCTCGCGGAGCACCTCCACGAGGGGCACCGTCCCCTCGGCCAGGCTCCCCAGCGACGAGGTCAGGGCCTTCTGGAGCCGCTCCACCAGCTCGGCCACGTTCTGACGGGACGCACTCGCGTCCTTCCGGACGCCGAGGGGAGTCGTCACGCGGGCCTCAGTTGGACAGGTGCCAGAGCACCACCGGCACCGCGATGATGATGGACACCGTCACGGCGTAGTAGCGCCAGGGGAAGTCGTACAGGGTGGGAGGCGGGGGCGCGGCCTCCGTGTGCGCCTCGCCCACCTGCGTCTCCGGCCGGGGGATGCGGGCCGCCAGCTGCTCGCGGTAGTCGCGCAGCCGCGCCGGGTGGCCCACGTGCCGGCCGATGAAGCCCGCGGTGAGGCAGAAGTGCAGCATCTCGAAGAGCAGCGGCGCCGTGTCCGGGCGCCGCAGGGCGGTGTCCGCCAGCTCGAAGAACAGGTCGCCGCCCGCGTCCACGCCGAACGCACGCAGCTGCAAGAGCGGCCAGTGCTGCGCGTCCTCGTTCGACAGGCGGGCGAGCACCTTCTCGTCCACCAGGAAGGCGAAGGGCTGGAGCACCTTCTCCACGTCGTCGTGGCGCAGGTCGGTCTCCAGCGCCGCGCGCAGGGCCTCCAGCTCGCCCATCAGCGTGCGGGACATCGCATCCAGGGCGCCCTCGGACAGGTGCTCTCGCAGGGCGGGGTCCAGATTCACGGTGCCCAGCTCCCGCTCGAGCAACTCCTCCACGTGGCGGTAGGCCAGGAGGATGGCTTTCCAGTGCGTCATCTTCATCAGGAGGCTCCAGGGATGGCGAGGGGACCTTGGCCGGCGATGGTCGCCTTCAGCTCCACCGTCGCCTCGTGGTTCCACGCATCCAGCAAATCTCGGACCCGCGTCAGGAACGTCACCACCAGCGGCTCGAAGCCCTCCTCGAAGGGCTCCAGCACCACCTCGTACACGTTCCTCAGTCCGGAGCCCTTCATGGCGCTGTCGGGCACCCGCGACACGCTCATCTCGCGCAACAGCGGCAGACACCGGCGGAAGGGGCCCTCGGAGGGCGTGCCCAGGTGCTGGAGCACCGAGCGCAGCTCGTCCAGCCCCAGCGTGGCCTGGGCCTTCCAGGCGAGCAGCTGGGTGAGCGCCGTCAGGTCATCCCTCAGGGGGCTCTCCCGGTCCGGCTGGAGCTGGCCGACCAGCCGCCACTCCAGGCCCTCGATGTGGCGCGCCGGCACGCTCACCGTCATCCGCCCCGACGCCTCCGAGGCGAAGCGCGGCTGGTGCCACAGCGCCTCCACCACCAGCTTGCGCGGCGTGGTGAAGGCCTCCGGCATGCGCAGCACCAGGTGCGGGGAGGGGCCGTTCTCCGACGGCACCTCCTCCACCTCGTAGCCGGGGCCGCTGCCGGGCAGGTGCGCGGGCCTGAGCGGCGCGAGCCCCGTCTTGGTCATCTCGAACACGCCCGTCACCGAGTGCAGCGCCAGCTCCCGCCCCGCGCTCATGTTGCGGATGGGGTGCTCGGAGCGGGTGCCGTCCGTGGTGATGACCTGTGCGGGCTCCGCGCGCAGGTTCTCCACCGGCACCGCGAAGGGCACCAGGAAGTCCGGCCGGTGGGAGCGGCCCACCGTCCACGCCTGCGCCAGGTCGAAGCACAGGCTGAAGCGCCGCCACCCGCCGCGCGACGGCGGCACCGCGACGTGGAGGAAGAGCTCCGTCTCCGGGAAGAGGAAGAACGAGCGCAGCCGCTGCAGCGGGTGGGTGAAGGTCTCCGAGTCATCCGGCGCCGGCGGCTCCCGGTCGAACGACACCTCGCACCGCTCGCCCGTGACGTGCTCGTCCGCGGGTGGCCCGTACACCACGCTGACCTCGCGCAGGTGCTGGCGCAGCGCGTGGAACACCGCCAGGGACGGCAGGTACTCGTCCAGGTGGCGCACGTGCAGGCTCATCGTGCCGATGGCGTCCGCGCGCTCGTGCCGCGACTCGAAGTGGAGCATCAGCCGGTGGCCACCCCGCACCAGCGGGCGCACCTCGGTGGACTCCAGGGTGATGGGCAGCACGCGCAGGTCGCGCTGGAGGCGGAAGGCGCCGGGCTCACCCTCGGCGGGCGACAGCCGCAGCTCGGTGCCGCGGGGAAGGAGCACCGCCTCGCCCATCTTCCCCATGGGCTGCGCCTGCACCACCGCGCGCGTGGGCAGCGGCTCCAACAGGAAGTCGAAGAAGCCGGCGAACAGCCGGCGCCACGTGGAGCGCAGGTTGTGCAGCGTCGCGTGGCGCGTCTGCACGGAGAAGAACGCCATCGCCTCGATGAGGCGGCGCACGTCCGGGTCCTCCCGCTCCAGGGGGGCGGCGGGGTAGCGCTCGTGGAAGCGTTGGCGGAAGCGCTCGAGGGAGGCCATCTCCTCGAGGAAGTCCTGGTGCAGCCGGTCCTTCGGGCGGGTCATCTTGAATGACTCCTTACCCCAACTTCACGAGCGCGCCCGAGACGCTGGTGATACCGGATGCCTTGAGGTTGGCCATTCCCTGGGCTTCCAGGTCCAGCGCGGCTTGCCCCGCCACCTTGACATTCAGCCCCGTCACCTGCGTGTCCGTCTTGCCCGCGGCCTTCAGCGTCAGGCCCTCAATCTTGGCCTCGCCGCCGGTGGCCTCCATGGAAGCCGTCAGGCCCTTGAGCGCCAGCGCCTGGGTGGCCTCCACGTTGACCTTCGCCGAGGAGCTGATGCTCGCGTCCTGGGTGGCCGTCTGGGTGAGCTTCGCCTGGGTGGTGAGGCTCATGTCCTTCGTGCTCGTCACCTTCAGCGTGTCCTGGCTGGTCCACTCCGACGTGCCCTTGGACAGGAGCGTTATCGTCTGGGCGTCGACCTTGAAGTCCTTGACGGTGACGACGATGCTGTCGGCCTTCTGCACGACGGTGCTGGTGTCGCTCGGCCCGGCGACCTTCAGGGTGATGGCGGTGCCGTCCATCGTCACGGTCTGGACGATGTTCGCGTCGGCATTGTCCACCGTGACGGTGATGCCCTTCACTTTGTCCAGCTCGATGGTGCAGACCAGCGTTCCCATGGCTCCTTCACGCCTCCAGCCGCCTTAAGCGGGCTCTTCCTTCACGCGGATGACCAGCGTCCCCTCCTTGATTTCGATGCGGGCCGTGTCCTTGGCGTTCGTCCTCTGCAAGAGGAAGACCGGCTTGCCGTCCACGTAGGAGTGCTTCATGGACGTGCCGTTCTCCGGCGTCTTGCCCACCAAGAGATGCGTCCCCTGGCCGTCGGCCGGCATGCGCGCCGTGTCACGCCAGTCCAGGAAGCGCTTGAGCCAGGCCTTCTGGAAGTCCAGCCCCACCAGCACGCGCTCCCCCTTGTAGGCCGGGAAGTAGAAGTGGCCGGGCAGCAGGTTGGGGTTGAAGGGCAGGGTGACGATTTGATTCGCCCAGAGGGGAATCTTCACCTTGTACCCGTCCTGCGACGTCTTGGAGTCGGTGTAGGCCTGCCACGTCTCGTGGGGCTCGTCCCCCATCTCGCTGACGATGAGGCCCTCCACGTACCGGGGCCAGGTGGGCGGCAGGTAGGGCGGCAGGTCCACCCACTTCTCCGCCTGGGGCTCCAGGAGCGTGGCCATCTGGAACTCGAAGCCCCCGTTCTTCGACAGGTGCTCCGCGTCCGGGGTGGACGCGAGCGCGTCCCCTCGCAACGCCAGGGTGCGCACCCGGAACGTCTCGCCGCCGGCCAGCCCCGCCGCGGCCCACGCCTCCGTGGTGGGCAGCTTGACGAGCGAGCCGGGCACCAGGGCGGTGGCGGGGAAGCGCTTCCAGCCGAGCTCCACCTCCTTGCCCCGGACCTTGAGGCGGGAGGTCTCCAGCGTCACCCGCGCGTCCACCTCGTTGGTGATGGGCGTGCGCAGCAGCACGTCGTGCCGGATGCCGGTGACGGCGCTCTGCTGGTTGATGGGCCGGGTGGCGGGGCCCTCGGCCACCGCGTTGAGCACCGTCACCTCGTGGCGGGGGACCTCCGGGAAGCGCACGGTGACCTGGTCCACGTCCGGGCCCCACAGCTTCACGGGCGTGCCCTCCGCGGCCTTCGCGGTGGACAGCTTGTACTTCGCCGCCGTGTAGTCGTACGCGAGCACGCCGTCGCGCGTGTCCACGTACCAGAGGAGGAAGTCGTAGAAGCTGGCGCCGTGCTCGGGCGTCAGGCCCAGGAACAGCTGCGGACACGTGGCGTCCAGCCCCGCGCTCCAGTCGTAGACGAGGGGGATGTGCGTGCCCTTGTGCGCGTCCAGCACGTCCTTCATCGTCTTCTGCGTGTAGAGCACGCAGGGGAAGTGCTGGCTCCACAGGAGCGCCGCCGCGTCCTGGAACGTCACCTCGTAGCGCCGGTGCAGCAGCGGGGCGCCGGGACGGGGCACGCCGGGCACCTCCACCAGCGAGCGCTCCGACACCAGGCCCTTCACCTTCAGCGACGTGAGCGCGGGCTGGGGCGCGGCGTCGGTGTGCACCGCCGTCAGCTCCAGCTGGACCTCCATCAGGTCCTGCTCCAGGAACGCCGCCTTCAGCGTGTCCTTCTCCAGGCCGCCCGCGGACGTGTTGTCCGCGAGGTCGAAGGCCACGCGGCCCTCGAAGCCGAACGAGCGCAGGGTCAGCGCGAAGGACTTCACGTCCCCTGGAGGGATGACGTGCGCGGTGCCGCCGGCGGTGAGCGTGACGGCGACCTTGAGCCGGTCCGCGAAGCTGTCGGCCTTCATGGCTCCTCCTCCACGCGGACGTTGCCGCTGAGGGTGTCGAAGCGCAGGCGCAGCTTGCGGCGCTCCTGGCCCACCGTGCCGACCAGGCCGAAGTGCAGCCACAGCCCCGCGTCGCGCCCGCGCATCGTCAACTCCACGTCCGACAGGCGCGGCTCGTGGCGCGAAATCTCCTCGGTCAGCTCGCGGGTGAGCGTCTCCACCAGCTCCCGCGTGCCGTACTTCTCCGTGTACTCACCCAGGCCGAAGTCGCGGCGGAAGAAGCCGTAGCCCTCCTTGGTGTTGAGCACGGCCTCCAGGTTGCGCACCACGTGCTCCAGCTCGCTGTGGCCCTTCTTGCCGGACGCGCGAGCGGAGTCGGCGCGGGTGGCGAACTTGTCGAGGAAGGAGGCTCGGCCCATGTCACGCCCTGCGCCAGAAGAGGGACACCTGGGCTCCCTGCAACGCCGGGGTGGCGTAGAAGGCCAGGCCATTCTCGCGCAGCGCGAACTGCCACTCCTCGCCCTGCACGAGCTGGTACCAGTCTATCTCGGGTCCCAGCGCATGCGGGAACGAGGGGTGCGGGACGTGGTGGAACGGGATGCCCTTGAGGGCCATGCGCCGCACCGTGGCCAGGCGTGAGGGCCCCGCCAGCTTCACGCCGTCCACGACCAGGGGCTCTCCGGCCCGCTTGCGCTGCACCAGCATGTACAGCTCGCCGCTCTCCAGCACCTCGGGCGGCAGCGGCGAGAAGATGAACTGCCCGTCGCGCGCGGTGAACGAGCGATGGGTGGCGCGCGTGGACTCCGGCTGCAGCGCGCGCGTGAGCAGCTCCACCCAGCGGATGAGGCCCTTGCCCGGGCTGTCGTGCTGGTACGTGGGCAGGTCCGCGTCCGGCATCATCTCCAGGTAGCAGCAGGACTCGAAGTACAAGTCGCGGAGCGCGTCGAAGAAGACGTACGGGTGGGGTGAGATGTGGCGACTCATGTCGCCGCGCAGCGCCTGCAGCCGCTGCACCTCGCACAGCGCGCGGCGGGCGTTGGTGAGCCGGTCCGAGCGCAGGTAGCTGTCGGACAGGCGCGCGATGAGCTGCAGCCGCGCCTGCTCCAGCAGGTCATCCAACCTGACGAGCAGGGCCGAGAGGAACGGGTGGGGACCGACGAGCAGCAGCGGAGGCACCAGGTCCTCCGTCAGTCCCCACACGCCCTCGGTGTCCCGCCGGAACACGGCCAGCGGCAGCGTGTCGATGGCCCCGTCCAGCACCGGCTCCGCGGACAGGCGCAGCCGACGCATGACCCGCTCCACCACCGGCGGGTCCTCCGCGTACAGCCGCACCCCCGCCGCGCCCTGGCTGCCCCCCAGCACGTGCAGGTAGACGGTGGCCTCGGCGCGGCCGGTCCCCTCGAGCGAGAAGGGCGGCAGCACCGCGTTGCCCGGCACATCCACCACGAAGCCGGCGGGGGTCACCGCCGTCAACGTGGCTATGGACAGGCTTCCGCCGGCCAGCAGGGGCTCGCTCCAGGCCATGGCCGCCACGCCGTGACTCGGCGTACCGGATAGCGAAGCCTGGAGGCGGACCTGGGCCTCCAGTGATTCTTCCTGGGCCTCGAAGTGCTCCGGCAGCAGCGTCTGACCGACGTGCCACCGGACCCGGGCGAGCTTGAAGGGGGGCATGGGACTTTCTTACCGCAGGACGACTAGGCCGTCTCCGTGACGCCCCACTTCTTCACGATGTTCTTCGAGGACGCCGCCGCGACGTTGATGGACTGCTCCAGCGTCTTGGGCTTCACGCCGATCTGGAACGTGAAGTTCTTGGGCGACTGCACCTCACGCGACTCGTTCTCCGCCACGGCGATGTTCAGCGCGTCGCCGTTCTTCTCGAGCAGGCCGTTGAGGTCCGCGTCCACGAAGTTGGACTTGAAGTACTTCTTCGCGAGCGGGTCGTACTCGTAGATGACGTACTTCACGACCACTTCGATGTTGGAGAAGCTGCCCAGCAGCATCTCGGAGATCTTCTGCTTGTTGGCGGTGGAGATCTGCCCGGAGAAGTACAGCGCGTCGGTGACGCCCGTCTCCCACAGGTAGTTGTTGAGCACCGCCACGGCCTTGGAGGCCAGGACCTTGTCCGGCTGCTCCGGGTCCTTCAGCGTCTCCTGGTCCGCCACCAGCGCTTCACCGCCGATGGAGATGGACAGGATGTAGCCGACGGGGGACTGCTTGTCCTTCTTGAAGTTGTAGCCCTGGTACACATCCAGGTCTCGGGCGAACTGAGGCATGACTCACTCCTGCATTTGGGTGGGACTGCTTGGTGGGTTTGCAGCGGGGGGACTTCAGCCGAGCCGGGACTCCAGCATGAGCTCCACGTTGAGGCCCTCGAACTGGATGTGCGGCAGCACGGCGACCTTGCAGTCGTACCAGCCGATCTCTCCGGTGCGCTGCTCCACCATCACGTTGGTGGCCTTGAACGGGAAGCGGCGCACCGTCAGGTCGTCGGGGCTGGCCACCGTGGTGACGTAGCCGGCGAGCCACGCGTCGATCTGCCGCTGGATGTAGGGCGCATCGGCCGTGGAGCCGATGTTGTCGCGCATGATGCACTTCACGTAGTGCGCCAGGCGGGTGATGGAGAACGTGTACGCCATGTTCGTGACGAGCTGCGAGTTCTCCGAGTCCTTCGGGTCCTTGAACCGCTTGGAGACCTTGGCGGACTGGGTGCTGAAGAACGTCGCCTCGCTGGTGCCCTTGCGGTACACCAGCGGCATGAAGCCGCAGCGCGCGAACTCGAACTCGCGGTAGTCCGGGATGGCGATCTCCACCGGGGCCTTGAGCTCCTCCTGGCCGCGCAGGAAGAACGTGTCCACGGGCAGGCCGGTGATGAGGCCGCCGCCCTTGGGGCCGCGGATGGACTGGCACCAGCCGGAGTTCTCGAACGCCTTCACCATGTTGCGGGCGAAGAGCACGGACGAGTTGCCCCACAGGTACTTGCTGGAGTCGCCCTGCGCGTTCTCCGTGAAGTGCAGGTCGTCGCAGGGGTTCTTGTCCGGGTGCCAGGGCAGGCGCAGCACGTAGCGGGGGAAGGTCAGGCCCAGGTACGCGGCCTCCTCGCTGTCGCGCAGCTCGTTCCACTTGCCGTAGCGCGGGTGGGCGAGCGCGCCCTCCAGGTCCTTGATGGCCTCCATCTCCTCGACCTTCTCGCAGCCGAAGAACTTGGGGCTCACGGCGGCGACGAAGGGGCAGTGCGCGGCGTTGGCCACCTTGCCCATCGCGCGCAGCCACTTGATGTCGCCGGGCGAGGAGGAGAACTCGTACAGGCCAATCATCGCGCCGAAGGGACGGCCGCCGTACTGGTCGTACTCCTGGATGTAGACCTTGTCGAACAGCGCCCCGGCGAACACGTCCGCGGAGTTGTTCTCGAAGTCCTGACCCAGCTCGTCGCGCGCGGCGTCCAGGAGGTCGATGGCGATGTTCGCCTTGAAGTTGGTGTTGGCGACCAGGTCGTCCAGACCGCGCCACGCCGACTCCATCTGCTGGAAGCGCTCGTGGTGGAGGATCTCGTTCATCTGGTCGTCGATCATCGAGTCGATGCGGCTGACGACGTCGAGCACCTTGCCCTTGTCGAAGCGCAGCGCGTCGCCCGAGTCGGTCTCCGCGGGCGTGACGTTCTGCACCAGGGCGGCGAGCGCGGACATGAAGCGCGCCTCGATGGTGACTTCCTTCTCGTCCAGCGTGGGGACGAACTTCTCGGAGATCATCGGCTTGGCGTCCGTGGGACGCTCCAGCCGCACGCTCTTGAACAACCCAGGCAGATAGGAGGTTTCAGCCATGACGGTTACCTTGAGATGGAAAAGGGTGTGTTGAGGAAGCGGGCCCTTACGCCTTCACGGTGGCGGGCTCGGAGACGGTGGCCGGCTGGGTGGCGGCGGCGGGCGTCGCGTCGGAGGAGAGCGCGGGCTTGCCCGGCAGACGCAGCGACTCGTAGTCCTTGAGCTCGGCGAGCACGGCCTTGAGCGCGTCCTTGTTGGAGAACAGCTCGTAGACCATGCTGCGCAGCGCCTTCTGGTTGTCGATGCTCGACTGCATCTCCAGCAAGAGCTTCTTGAGCAGCCGCAGCGCCTTGAGCTTCGGCACGTGGTTGACGATCTCGTCCGGGTGGAAGGACTTCATCCGGTCGATGGGCAGCTCGACGTTCAGGTCCGCCTCCACATCCGGGTTGATGCGGTTGGGCACCTGGAAGCTGACGGACATCTTCATGTCCTTCATCAGCTCGTCGAGGTTCTTGCCATTGACGGAGCGAAGCTTGCGCGCCTCGAGGTCCACCTTGCGGTCCTCGGAGGAGCCGAGCGAGAAGTCACCCAGCATCAGCAGACGCAGGGGCAGGTTCACCGTCTCCTGCTCGCCGTTGATGGTGGTGCGGTACGTGAGCGTGATTCGTGACTTGGGCAACTGATCCTGGATTGACATGGCTACGTTACTCCCTCGGTTTGAAGGCCTTTCTTGCCCGGCGACGTGCCGGGGTGCTGCACGTCACTGCGGGGGTGAAGCTCTGGGGGCGGTGTCGCCGGAGAACAGGACGACCTGCCGGTCCTCCTCGGGGCCGCCGATGATGGGCTCGTAGCCGAGGTGACTGGTGTCCTCGACGCGGGCGTGGCCGTGCTGATCCCTGATGACCAGCGCGACGGTGAGGAACACGGGCGTGTCCACCAGGTGCGGCAGCACGCGCGAGCGCAGGCGGCGGCGCGCCTCCACGGCCCAGGCGGCGCCGGTGCCACAGAAGGACTCGTTGACGTGGAGCCACGCCTCCAGGCCGCCGGTGGGCACGGTGGCGAAGCCGCCCATCGCGGTGCCGTCACCCAACGCCGCGCCGCCCAGGCGGATGCCGCGCGTGTCGATGCGCTGGCGGCGGGTGGCGCGGCGCACGCGGACCTCCGCCTCCGGATACGCCTGGGAGAACAGCCAGTGCAGCGTGGAGGGACAGCCGGGGCGCAAGAGGCGCAGGCGGTGCGCGGCGGCGGACTCCCAGCCGGGGAGCAGCGCCCCGTCGCGCTCGGGGAACAGGCCGGCGAAGCGCGCCTTGAGCAGCAGGTGGTCGAAGTAGCCCAGGAAGCTCTCCATGGCGTCGTGCTCCAGCGACTCCATGGCCTTCAGGAAGAAGGAGGGCAGGGGCGACTGGACGCTGAGCAGTCCCAGGTGGACGGTGATGATGGCGCGGCGCGGGTTGCGCGCGAAGTCGACGGACTGGATGAGCCGGGGCGCGTGCACGGTGCCGCGGTGGCTCTTGAGCTCCACGTCGTCCGGGCCGTAGCCCTCTTTCGAGAGCAGCTCCAGCAGGGCCGGCATGTCGAACGCGCCGGCGTGCTCGCGGATGCGCTCCTCGACGGGGGCGAGGCGGACGGGGGGCTGGGGCGTGTGCTGCTGCATGACGTCAGTCCTCCTCTCCGCCGCCGGGCGGCTGCTGCGCGATGAACGCGTCCAGGTCGACGCGGTAGAGCTGCTCGAGCGCTCGCATCGACAGCGAGTCAGCCTCTTGCAGGAAGGGTTCCAGCTGGTGTGCGTGGCCGCTGAGGCCCGCGAAGAAGCTCGTGAAGAGCGACGGCAGGAACACGCGCGGGTCGAAGCGCTCCACCGTGGCCATGACATCCGAGGCCACCACGCCCGCCTTGGGCAGCTCGCCCTTCTCGAGCAGGAGGGTGAAGGCCTCCAGCTTGCGGATGAGCAGCGCGAGCTGCGGGGAGATGGGCACGCCGGGCGCGGGCGGCGGCGCGACGACGGGCTGCGCGACGACGGGCGCGGGCTGCGTGGGGGCCACCGGCGGCTCGACGGCCACGGGCTGCGCGGCGACGGCCACGGGCTCCAGCGCGGGCGGGGGCACGAGCGCGACGGGCGCGGGCGGGGGCAGGGCCTCCATGTGGCGGCGCAGCCAGTGCGTCAGGTTGCGGAAGGGCTCCTCGCAGCCGTTCTTGGGCAGCGTGGCGGGGATGGCGGTGAGGATGGAGTCGCCCAGCGCGAGCGCCTCCTCGAGCGGCGCGCGGATGTCGGCCTCGCACCAGCGCCGCCACGTGGCGTCCTGCTTCTTCTCGTGGTGGGCCAGGTGCTTGTTGATGGAGCGCAGGAGCCAGCGCAGGCCGCTCTCCAGGAAGATGTCGCGCTTGGGCTCCGGGCCGAACGCGGGAAGGCTGTCGGTGAGCAGGTGGTGGATGGAGTGGAACATCCCCGGCATCGCCAGGAGGCCGCGCTCCTGGAACCCGCCGAAGAGGTAGATGCCGACGAGCCGCGTGTCGCGCTGGCCCTCGCGCAGCAGCGCCTCCGCGCCGCGGGCGGCCTGGGCGTATTCGCCGCCGGCGACCGCCTCCGTGACGGCCTCGACGCGGGCGTCGGGCTCGCCGTCCGGCGCGGGCGCGGGAGGAGCGCCCTCGAGAGGCTTCTCGAGGAGGGTGCCGTCGAAGGGCGCCAGGGTGAGGGCCGCGTCAGCCATCGATGACCTTCACCTGTCCGGGGGAGACGACCTGGATGACGCCGCCGTACGAGCACATCAGCTTCGAGTTGCTCTCCAGCGCGGGCGCGCTGCCGAGCATCAGCTTGGGGCAGCCGGGCACCCACGGCGCCGCGGTGGCGGGGATGCAGGGCATGGGGGTGAGCACGCCCAGGGCCGCCGCCGTCGCCGCCGCCACCGTGGGGTTGGCCAGCGACTGGCACATCCCGAAGGGCAGGATGTTCACCAGGGGCTTGCTGTCGAGGATGTTGGCCGCGGGCGTCGGCCCGACCACCTTGTTGGTGGGCAGCACCACCAGCGACGAGGGGGCGACGCCGAAGCTGCATTGCAGCATCGCTCCCATGACGACCTGGGCACCCATGGTCCACCTCGCGCGCGTCCCGGGCTCCGGGATGGAGCGCCTGACGCGGAGCCACCCATTGCGCGAGTCGTGCCAGCCAGTGGACAGCCGCGCTTCCCTCTGGGGACCCCCGCCGGGGGCTGCGGCGCGTTGGCGGTGCGCGTTGTCGACGAACGCGGGCGCGTCCGGCGCGTACGCGTGGATTACCGCGAGCCTGTACGCTCGTCCTCGCCTGGGGCCCGGACGCTCTCCCGCAGGCGGCCGCGCAGCGCGGTGAGGGCCTGGAACATCGGATCCGTGGACTTCTGGTGGAGGGCGCCGATCAGGTACTGGGCGCGGCACCAGGCCTCGTCGATGCGCCCCTCCTTCGTCCGGTGGGGGAGCAGGGGGAAGAGCTCGACGCGGTCCGGCAGGTGCTCGGCGCCCAGGCGCAGCTCCAGCCTGCGTCTGACCTCGACGCGGCGCGCGTCCTGCTCCCTGGCGAAGCTCTCCGCGTCCTCCGCCCCGGTGAAGAGGAGCAGGACGTGCGGTGCGTGGCGGGAGGTGCCCGCGGAGGCGGCGGGGGTGACGGACGCGCCGTGGCAGAAGGGCAGGTCGGCGAGCGCCTCGATGACCTCGGCGGAGGGGTAGACGCGGCCCTCGCGGCGCGTGTCGCGGGTGCCGGAGAACAGGTACTGCTCGCGCTGGCGGGTGAGCAGGACGAAGGGCGGGGGGCGGCCCTTGTCGGGCAGCGGCGTGAAGAGGCCCACGTCACCGGCGGCCTCCTGGCCGCTCAGGTTGAGGTCCTTGAAGGCCCAGGCGCGGCCCGGCGAGGGGGCCAGGGCGGTGTGGAGCTCGCCGGTGTGGCGGCGGGACGCGAGCATCGTGCCGCCCTCGGCCGCGTCGATGAGCACGTGGGTGTGGGGCACGTTGGCCACGTCGCACTGCCGCATCCAGTCGCGCCACGACTCCCAGTCGAGCGCGTCATCGGCGGAGCGGAACCAGTGGGCCACGCCGCGCAACGCTCCCTTGTTGGCGCGGACCAGCGCCTCGCGCAGCGCGGGGGAGACGCCGAGCGAGCGCAGGGGCAGCTCCGTGAGCCGCGCGGGCGCGCGCTCCACCTCCGCGGGCTCCAGGTGGACATAGGTGGCGCCGCGCAAGAGCGTGGCGAAGAGGAGCGCGGGCTGGTGCTGGAGGAAGTGGAAGCCAGGCGCGGCGAAGGCGTCCCCGGCGCCCAGGCCGAAGGTGAGCAGCCCGTCGACGAGGGCGCCGTTCCACGCCCGCTCGGCCGTGAGGGGGACGGGCGTGTCCGGCGGGTCGACGAGCGGGGAGAACAGCAGGGCCACGGTGTCGCCGGGCTTGTACGTGTGGGACGTGAAGCCGGGCGCGACGTCGCCTTTGGAGCGCAGCAGGAGCGCCTCGTGGCCCTTGATGAGCGGGGCCTGGTGGGCCTCCGCGGAGATGTGGGCGGGCTCCAGGCGCGTGAGCCTGCGGGCCAGGAAGTGGGTGCCGGTGGGGGGCAGCACGCTGACGCACGCGCCCAGCTTCAGCGACGCCAGCAGCGACACGAGCAGCTCCGGCCCCAGCGGATGCACCAGCGCGACCCTGGCGCCCGCCTTGACGCCCTGGGCGGCCCACTCGGCGGCGCGTCGCGAGGCCCGGTCCGCCAGCTCGCGGTAGCCCAGGAGCTGCCACCGGGCGCCGTCCCAGGTGCGCAGCGCGGGCGCGGTGGAGTCCGCGTGACGGACGACCAGGTCGTGGAAGAAGTCGTGGTGCTGGCCCGGGCGGCTCTTGGGCGCGGGTCCACCCCGGCTGGCGTGGTGGGCGGCGAGCGTGGCGATGAAGCCAGGCGCGTCGCTCCAGCTGTCGCGCAGCCAGGCCGGAAGGGCTCCGTCGCTGGTCGTGGCTTCCGTCTGGCGGAGGATTTCCCGGAGGTCGAAGGGCATGGTGGCGTTCTCGGGAGGCAGTCTACGCGACGCGGCGGACGCGTGGGGCCACCCGCAGGCAAGACTCGGGCCGTCGGTGATGCGCGCGGCCATTCCGACGGAGCGGGTGGTCGCGGGGCAGGGTGGGGC
>NZ_SRLW01000639.1:0-1244 GCF_006518215.1 Myxococcus sp. AB025B | reverse complement strand
CCCCTGGAGCGGCTCCTTCCGGAGAAGAGTGAAGTCGCTGCAGGAGTCGCCGAACACGCACCGCCCGCCCCGGCGCCCGCGCCCGGCGAGACTCCGCGAGCACAGCAGACGCCCCCGAAACGGCAGCCCCGTGTGCAGGCGCCCTCGTCGCAGGGCGGCTCGGGGACGCTGACCGTCGGCGGTGAAGGGGCCCTGCGCGCGGTGGTCATCATCGATGGCGAGCGCCGCGGCTACGCACCGCTGCGCATCGAGCTCCCCCTGGGCGAGCATGTCCTGGAGCTCGAGACCTTCGATGGCCGCCACCTGGGCCCGGAGCGGCTCTGGCTCACCGAGTTCCACACGCCCGCCTCTCCGTTGCGCTGGGTCGCCCCGGCTTCCCGGAGCACCCCCCAGACGCCGTAGGGCACACTGCCCAGGCGAACCAGGAGCGCTGCTCGCGCGCGTCCGCGACGGACACAAGAGGACTCCCCCTTCGGCGGCGTCCACGGCAAAGGCCTCCAGAATCGCGCTCGAAGAGTGGAGGGTTGACCCATCCGGTGACGGCCTGCTTCCGCGCAGCGCCGCGGGCTGGGCTGCTCCTCCATCTCCCCGGCCAGGTTGCGGACCCTCTCCCACAGGCAAGACAGATTCCGTGGCCGGGAGCAGCCCAGCTGGGGAGGCTCGCCGCACATCTCGAAGGGTGTGCGTCGCGCGCTCCTGGTACGCACAGGTTCCTCGATGGTCAGGCCGCCACCACGCCGCTGTTGTTGCCTCAGGCAACCTCCAGCCACGGGGCTCCATGCGCGTGCTCATCTCCACCTACGGAACCCGAGGTGATGTCCAACCCTTCGTCGCGCTCGCCAAGGCACTGCAGGCGCATGGCCATGTCGTGGCGCTCTGCATCCCCACCGGATTCCGAGGCATGGTGGAGCGCCACGGCGTTCCCTACGCGCACATGGACAATGCCGTGCTGGAGCTGACGGAGGCCGTGCTACGCGCCCCGACGCGTGCCGAGCAGCGGCGGCTGTTCAAGGGGTTCGGCGCCATCATCCGGGCGGGCCTGGAGGACGAGTGGAAGGCGGCGCGGGAGCTGGAGCCGGACGTGCTCGTGTACCACTCCAAGGCGCTCGGCAGTCATCACATCGCGGAGAAGCTCGGGGCCGTCGAGTTGCTGGCGATGCCGCTGCCGCTGACTCCGACACGCGAGTTCCCGGTGCCGATAGTCCCGGGTTTCCGACTCGGCGGTTGGCTCAACGCGCTCAGCT
>NZ_SRLW01000638.1:0-1246 GCF_006518215.1 Myxococcus sp. AB025B | reverse complement strand
GGCAGGGAGTCCAGGGCGACGAAGGCCGAGGGCACCATGTACTCGGGGAGGTTGAGAAGCAGCTCGGTGCGGAGTGAGGAGGTGTCGACGTCCGAGGGGGTGACGTAGGCGACGAGGCGCTTGAGTCCGGGGACGTCCTCGCGGACGAGAGCGGCGGCGTGGTGGACGGAAGGAAGGGCTTCGAGAGCGGCCTCGACCTCACCCAACTCGATGCGGAAGCCGCGCAGCTTCACCTGGAAGTCGATGCGGCCGAGGTACTCGAGGTGGCCGTGAGGCAGCCAGCGGGCCTTGTCCCCGGTGCGGTAGAGGCGCGAGCCGGGGATGTCCGAGAAGGGGTTGGGGATGAAGCGCTCCGCGGTGAGGTCGGGCCGAGCGAGGTAGCCGCGAGCGACACCGTCGCCGCCAATGAAGAGCTCTCCAGGCACGCCGATGGGGGCGGGCTGGAGGGAAGCGTCGAGGATGAAGGTGGAGACGTTGGGGAGAGGAGGGCCGAGAGCAGGCCGGGAGGCGGAGGTAATGGGGAGCGCGGTGGCGTCGACGGTGGTTTCGGTGGGGCCGTAGACGTTGAAGGCGCGAAGGGAGGGGGAGGAGGCGAGAGTCGTCCAGAGGGAGTCGTCGATGGACTCACCGCCGATGAGGACGCGAAGGGGCCGCAGAGAGGAAGCGAGGCCCTCGTCGAGGAGGAGGCGGAGGTGGGAGGGGGCGCAGTCGAGGACGTCGAGCTGGTGACGAGACAGCCACGAGAGAAGCAGGGGGACGTCTTCGCGGGCGGCCTGGGGGACGAAGCAGAGGGCGTGTCCGAGAGCGAGGAAGACGAGCTGCTTGACGGAGGCGTCGAAGGAGAGGGGGGCGTTGAGGGAGATGCGAAGAGGGCGCTGGACGTCGGAGTAGACGGAGGAGGAGAGGGCGTGGAGGAGATTCACCACGGAGGAGTGGTGGATGAGGACGCCCTTGGGCCTGCCGGTGGAGCCGGAGGTGTAGATGACGTAGGCGGCGTGGGAGGGCAGCGAGACGCGAGGCGGATTGGAGTCCGGGAGCGCGGCGAGGGAGTCGAGCAGGGCCGAGTCGTCGAGGCACAGAGGCGAGGAGACGCTGGTGTCGAGACGAGGCAGGAGGTGGGAGTGGGTGAGGACGAAGGGAGCGCCGGAGTCCTGGAGCATGAAGGCGAGGCGCTCGCGAGGGTAGGCGGAGTCGAGTGGGACGTAGGCGGCGCCGGCCTTGAGGATGGCGAGGAGGGCGACGAGGG
>NZ_SRLW01000637.1:0-1258 GCF_006518215.1 Myxococcus sp. AB025B | reverse complement strand
AGTCAGCGCCGCCCGGGCCGGATTGTCGGCCTCGCGCGCGTTCGGGCGGGGGTGGGACGGAGGTAGGGCCCCACAAACGAATGAGTCCGTCCTTCTTTCGAAGGACGGACTCGGTGTGGTTCAGCGTCCCCGGTGAAGGGGCCGATGGGAAGGACTCAGGCGAGCGACGCGGCGTCCAGGCCGGCGTCGGCCATGAGCAGCGCCAGCTCCGCCTTGAGCTTGTCCTTGGCGCGAATCTCCAGCTGGCGGGCGCGCTCGCGGGAGAAGCCGAAGTGCTCGCCCAGCTCGCTGAGCGTCATCTCGGAGTCGCCCATCACCCGGTTCTCGATGATGAAGCGCTCGCGCGGGTCCAGGCGGCGCAGGGCGCGCTGCACCAGCTCCCGGGTGAGGCCCGCCTGCTGGCGGTCGGCCACCTCGTCCTCGTGCGAGGCGGTGGCGGACTCGACGAAGTCCAGGTGCGTGGCGTCGCCGTCCTCGCCCACGGGCGCGTCGAGCGACAGGTCCCGGCCGCCCATGCGCTGCTCCATCTCGCGCACCTCGGAGGCCTTCACGTTCAGCTTGCGGGCGATCTCCTCCGCGTTGACGATGTTCGCGTCGCCGGCGCCCATGCGCTCCAGCTCGCGGCGGGTGCGCGCCAGGCTGAAGAAGAGGCGGCGCTGCGCCTGCGTGGTGCCCAGCTTCACCAGGCTCCAGTTACGCAGGATGCAGTTCTGGATGTACGCGCGAATCCACCACACCGCGTAGGAGATGAGGCGGATGCCCTTGTCCGGGTCGAACTTCTGCACGGCCTTCATCAGGCCGATGTTCGCCTCCTGGATGAGGTCCGACATCTTCAGGCCGTAGGAGCGGTACTCGTAGGCCACCTTCACCACGAAGCGCAGGTTGCTCGTGACGAGCTGGTGGCCCGCCATCAGGTCGCCCTTGCGGAAGCGCCGCGACAGCTCCTGCTCCTGGGGCTGCGTCAGCAGCGGGTACTGGTTGATCTCCGAGAGGTACGTGGAGAGGGAGTCCGGGGAGGAGAAGTGGGAAGAATCCTGCATGGCGTCTCTCGGGGAAGGGGGCCGTTGGGAGCCGCGCCTCGGCGGCACGGGTGGGGTCCTTCGCAATGCGCATGCCACGAGCCACTTGCGCCATTTCCCAAGGAGTCCAGGGGTTTGCATCGAGGCCCAGGGGTGCTTAAGGGCGGACCTCTTTCGTTTTTACAGGGGGCTGATCCGAAGACTCTTCCGATTGTCTTCCAGTCGACGGAGCCTGGGAG
>NZ_SRLW01000636.1:0-1273 GCF_006518215.1 Myxococcus sp. AB025B | reverse complement strand
TGAGCCTGCCCCGATTCCGTGGACACCCGAGATGTGATGGAAAGGGTGTCCAATGTCGGCGAGTGACGCGAAGCAGAAGAAGAGCCGGAGGCAGCGCCGGAAGTTCACGCGTGAGTTCAAGGACGGCGCGGTGAAGTTGGTGCTGGCCGAGGGCAAGGGCATCCCGGAAGTGGCCAGGGACCTGGACCTCACGGAGTCCGCCCTGCGTACGTGGGTGGAGCAGGCGAAGCAAGCGCGCGGCGAAGGAAAGCCAGGGGCACTCCTCCAGGATGAACGGGAGGAACTCGCTCGGCTGCGAGCAGAGAACCGCCAGCTGAGAATGGAGCGAGAGCTGCTAAAAAAAGCGGCGGCCTTCTTCGCGAAGGAGACGACGTGAAGTTCACGTTCATCCACGCGCAGAAGGCCCACTTCCCGATTGCCTTCATGTGCGAGCAGTTGGAGGTGTCTCGCAGCGGCTACTACGCCTGGGCCAGCCGCCCGGAGTCCGCGCGCAAGACGAACGACCGGGAGCTGGCCGAGGTCGTCGCCGACGTCCACGAGGAGAGCCGACGTCGCTACGGCAGCCCTCGCGTGTTCCGGGAGCTGCGCGCCCGAGGCTACCGCGTCAGCAGGAAGCGCGTGGCCCGCCTGATGCGCAAGAAGGGGCTGCGAGCCCGAGCTCGCCGCCGCTTCGTGAAGACCACGGACTCGGCTCACGGTCACCCCGTGGCTCCGAACGTGCTCGAGCGCGACTTCTCCCCCGAGCAGCCCAACAGCAAATGGGCCGGTGACATCACCTACGTCTGGACCGCCGAGGGATGGCTGTACCTGGCCGTGGTGCTGGACCTCTTCAGCCGCAAGGTGGTGGGCTGGGCGATGAGCGACACCATCGACCGCCAGCTCGTGCTGTCCGCGCTGGGCATGGCACTGCTCAACCGCCCCGCGCCGGACCTCTACCACTCGGACCGCGGCAGCCAGTACGCGAGCGAGGACTACCGCGGGCTGCTGAAGCAGAAGGGCATCACCTGCAGCATGTCGAGGAAGGGCAACTGCTGGGACAACGCGGTGGTGGAGAGCTTCTTCTCCTCGCTGAAGATGGAGCTCGTCTACGAGCGCAGCTTCCAGACGCACGAGGAGGCGAAGCGGGCGCTGTTTGAGTACATCGAGGCGTGGTACAACCGCCGTCGCAGGCACTCCGCACTCGGCTATGTCAGCCCCGAGGAGTACGAGCGGAACGCCTCAACCCGAAGTGCGGCAGCTTAACGAACCTGTCCACGAAATCGGGGCAAGCCCA
>NZ_SRLW01000635.1:0-1278 GCF_006518215.1 Myxococcus sp. AB025B | reverse complement strand
GTGGTGGGGGGCGGGAGGGATTTCTCCTGGGCCTTGGCCGCCTGCCAGTGGCGCTCCATGTGCTCCAGGGTGGCTCCGCCGAAGGGAACCCCCTCGGCCCGGAGCGCGGCCTCGATGTGCTGGAAGCGCCGGGTGAAGCGGAGGCTCGCCAGGCGCAGCGCGTCCTCGGCGGGGGTCTTCACGAAGCGCGCGAGGTTGGCCAGGGAGAAGAGGACGTCGCCCAGCTCGTGCTCGATGGCGGCCCTGTCCCCGGAGGCGATGGCCTCGTCCAGCTCGACCAGCTCCTCGGCCAGCTTGCCGCGCACGCCGGCCAGGTCCGGCCAGTCGAAGCCGATGCGGCTGGCCTTCTCGGTGAGCCGCTCGGCGCGCAGCAGGGCGGGCGCGGCGGAGGGGACGCCGTCGAGGACGGAGCCCTCGCTGCCCGTCTTCTTCTTGCGCTCCTCGGCCTTGAGCTTCGCCCAGTTGGCCAGCACCTGCTCGGAGCCGTCCACGCGCTGCTCGCCGAAGACGTGGGGGTGGCGGCGGGTGAGCTTGTCGCTGATGGCCCGGCTGACGTCGGCCATGGTGAACTCACCCCGCTCGGCGGCGAGCTGGGCGTGGAAGACAATCTGGAAGAGCAGGTCTCCCAGCTCTTCACACAGCGGGTGCCAGGGGCCGCCCTCGGTGACGCGGTCCATCTCGTCCAGGACCTCGAAGGCCTCCTCGAGGAGGTAGGGCCGCAGCGTGCCCAGCGTCTGCTCCCTGTCCCAGGGACAGCCGTCCGGGGCCCGCAGCCGCCGCATGATGTCCACCAGACGTTCCAGCTCGGTTCCGGGGGTCCCCATGTCGTTCACGCCTCCCTCGCGCGGGCCGCCCCGCGACATGCCGTCCCTGTAACACGTGGCCCTGGCCGGCCGTCCCGGAAAGCCGGTCCTGACCGGGCAGGTGGCGTTGTCTTTCGTGGTTCGGCCTGGCTCGCCTATCATCCGAGCCCTGGATGATCCGCTTCCTGCTTCCCTCCCTCCTCCTCTCGGGCCTGCTGCTCCTGTCCCCCGCGTCGGCCCTCGCGCAGCTCGAGGCGCCCACGCGCCTCCAGGAGGTGGATCCGGGCCCGCTCGAGCCCGACCTCCAGGATGAGTCCTACGACGCGGCCGGGCCGGAGGACGACACCCCCGTCGAGGACGGCGAGCTCGACGTCGACGAAGAGCAGGATCCGGCCTCCCGGCGCACCGGACGGGGAGAGAAGGCCAGACCGCCTCCCACGCGCGCCGCCACGCCCACCCCGCCCGTCGTCGAGCC
>NZ_SRLW01000634.1:0-1357 GCF_006518215.1 Myxococcus sp. AB025B | reverse complement strand
GTCGTGGGAGGCACGGGGCCGGCCGAGCCGGTGAAGCCCAAGAACGTCCCGCCCTTCGTCATCCAGCGGGACGTGGTGCGGCAGACGGCGCCGCGCCTGTCGGAGGTCTTCAAGCAGGGCCACCGGGGGCAGACGCTGCAGGGTATCTACAAGGTCTGCGTGGCCACCAATGGCAGTGTGTACGAGGTCACGCCCGTGAAGTCCGTGCCCGGCGCGGATGAGGACATCATCAAGGGGCTCAAGTCGGGCTGGGAGTACAAGCCCCAGAAGGTCCCCGTGTGCTTCCTCTACAACATCCCCATCACCATCCAGTAGGCGCGGGGCCCCTGGCGCGGGCCTCAGGGGACGTCGACCGTGAAGGACAGCGGTGGGCCGAAGGCCTGGCCGTCGCGGTGCAGCCTCCAGCGGTAGGTGGTGCGTCCCGGTGACGTCGGCGCGGTGTGAGTGAAGACGAACGTCTTCCGCTGCCCCAGGTGGATGGCTTCCCCCGGGGAGAGTCCCAGGTCCGCGGTCTGGTCGAGCGACGTGGCGCGCAAGCCGCCGCGGTCGCTCCAGGCCGTGGTGCCGGTGTTCTCCAGCGTCACCGTTCCCTGGAACGGCTGGCCGGCCTGGACCTCGAGCGCCCCTTCGGTGGTGACGACGCGTGCGTCCAGCGCGGGCGTGTCCAGGAAGGCGCCGAGCAATTGCTGGCGGAAGGGGAGGAAGGCCGTCGTCAGGGACGGGGACAGGGGGTAGTGCGAGTCCGGTCCGGGCGTCGGCAGTGGGGACAGGATGTCCTGTGTCTGGACGAAGCGCAGGAAGGCGAGAGGGAAGACGCCCGGGGCTCCCCCCAGCTCCGTGCCCCGGCTGAGGTCGTGGCAGCCGCCGCAGGACAGCGCCTGGGCGCGGGCCACCAGGTGACGGGGCGTCAGCGGGCTGCCGATGCGCAGCAGCTCGGCCTGGAGCGCGTCGGTGAAGGGGGTGGGCGCGGCGGTCTTGTCGAACTCGGCGAGGAAGTCGTCCACGCTGCCGAAGGACGGCATGGAGCTGCTCTGCGCGGCGTTGAAGACGTCCGGGACGGCGTAGTTGAAGCGGTTGAAGTCATCCACCGCGAGGGCCTCCACCTGGGTGACGAAGAAGTCCCGGAAGGCCACCGCGAGGGGGTGGGTATTCTGGAGGTTGAAGAAGTCTCCCCGGGGCGTCGACTTCACCGTGGTGGGGAGGAATCGCAAGGTGCAGCCCGTGGCGTCGCACTGCCGCTTCAGCTTGAACTCGCGCAGCATCCACGGGTTGGCCGCGCCGATGCCCGCCTGCATGAACATGTTGACGCGCACCTGCCCGAGGCCCGCGGGGCTGTCCCCATGGTGGTGGGGGTGGA
>NZ_SRLW01000633.1:0-1374 GCF_006518215.1 Myxococcus sp. AB025B | reverse complement strand
GGCGCGGGGCTGCGCTCGGCGAAGGCGGGGCCGTCGTCACGCATGCCGGAGCGGCGGTCGATCTGCAGGTCCCGGTCGAGGAAGCTCGGCAGACCCGGCAGGGTGGTCTGGGCGGCGGCCTTGGCGCAGGCGGGGCACTCTCCGACGGGCGGCAACAGGGCTCCGCACTTCATGCACTTGGACAACGGACTCTCCTCCGGGATGAGACGCGTCGCCATGAAAAGACGTCCGCACCGAAGGAGCAAGAAAAGTGGCGAGCCCCCGAGGTCCCTCGGTCGAGGAACCGTCAGGGGCTCGTCAACGACAGGCGTCCACCTGTCCCCTGGGGGACAGCCGGTGTGGAGCGCCTCACGCTAGGCGTGGACACGGCGCCGTCCCACCGCTCCGACGATGAGCAGCACGACGATGGCACCCAGCACCGACATGATGAGACCCGAGGGTCGCAGGTCGAAGAGCCGTCCGTCCCGCGTGAAGAGGGACCCGACCAATCCGCCCAGCAGCGAGCCGACCATGCCCAGCAGCGTCGTCGCCAACAGGCCCATGCTCTGCTTGCCGGGGAGGATGGCGCGAGCGATGAGGCCCGCGATGAGGCCGATGATGATGAATGCGATGATCCCCATGAACCCTTCTCCTGTCTGTGGGGACCCGGAAGGTCCCAGATGGTCCAAACGTAGGAATGACCCAGAGAAGGTGGGAACCCGTATGGAACGGGCGCTCGACCGGCCCCCCGCTAACCAAGCTCCCCATCGAGGTGCATCATCACCGCCAGGGCGGCGAGCGCGGCCGTCTCCGTACGGAGGATGCGTGCACCCAACGTGACGGGTCGGGCGCCCTGGGCCTTCAGCGCCTCCACCTCCTCACGGGCGAGTCCCCCCTCCGGCCCCACGACCAGCGCGATGGGCGTGCCCGCGCCCGCGGCCCGGAACGCCTCGCCCAGCGGCACCGCGGACTCCTCTTCGTCCAACACCAACACCACCGTCCCCCGCGCGAGCGCGCGGACGGCGTCACCCAACGCGCTCGGCACCTCGACCCGTGGAACGTCGTCGCGACGACACTGGCGCGCGGCCTCCTCCACGATCTTCATCCACCGCTGGGTGCGCTCCTGCGCGCGCTTGGGCTCAAGCTTCACCACGCTGCGCAGCGTGTCCACCGGGAGGAAGGCGGCCGCGCCCAGCTCCGTCCCCTTCTGCAGCACCCACTCCAGCTTGTCGCCCTTGGGCAGGCCCTGCACCACGCTCACCGCGCGGCGGGGCGGCGCCTGTCGCGACGCCCCCAGGCTCACGCGGACCTCCTCGGCGTCCACGCCGGTGACCTTCGCCTCGAACGCGCGGCCCTTGCCGTCGAAGACCTCCAGCGCGTCACCTTCGCCCAGGC
>NZ_SRLW01000632.1:0-1382 GCF_006518215.1 Myxococcus sp. AB025B | reverse complement strand
TCCCCCACCACGCCCAACAGCTGTACCTGGTGCCGCTCCATCACCCTCAGGGCACGCAGGAGGGTGTCTGTGGGAAAAACGGTGGCGATGAAGGATGACAATGCTTCCTTGATTGCCCTGTTTTGCCGCATCCACTTTCCTCCGGACGAATCTGCCTACATCTCCTTGCAACCACCCTGCCGACAGGGGTGATTGCCCGGGATTGGACACGGCAACGGGCCCTGGGCCGGCGTAGAGTAGGGGTGTGACACGTAGACAGGCGGCGCGGCTGGGGCGGATGGCGGACCTCTTCTCGCGGACGATGACACGCGGAAAAGAGGGGCTGCTGACGCTGACGTTCCGCCCGGACGAGCTTTATCGGGTGCCCACGGACGACGGCGCGGCCATCTCGTTGGGGCGCTACCACGCCCGAGGGGAGCGCCGGCACGCCGAGCCCGTCATCCTCTGCCACGGGCTGGGCGCCAACCGCTTCCACCTGGACTTCGACGAGCAGTACAGCCTGGCCCGCTACCTGGCCCGCTCGGGGTTCGAGACGTGGGTGATGGAGCTGCGCGGCCGGGGGCTGGCGGGCGACTGCTCGGACTTCACGTTCGATGATCAGGCCGAGCACGACGTGCGCACCGCGCTGCGCACCGTGGTCTCCACCGGTTCCAAGGAAGTGCTCTGGGTGGGGCATTCCAAGGGTGGGTTGATGCTCTACGCCCACCTGGCGCGAAATCCGCAAGCGCCGGTGCGCGCGGCGGCCATCCTGGGCAGCCCCTTCACCTTCGCGGTGCAGCCGGGGCTGCGCACCTTCATCCAGAAGGTGGAGCCGCTCCTGCGGCTGAAGGTCATCCCCACCGGCCGAGTCACCAGCATCGCGCTGCTCGGCGCGCCGCCGGGCCCGCTGAGCCGGTACATGATGCTGGCGGAGAACATGGAGCCGGACGTGGTGCGGCGCGCGCTGGCCAACGTGCCCGCCAACATCGCCGGCGGCGTGGGGCGCCAGTTCGCCCGGTGGATTTCGACCAACCGCTTCACCACCTACGACGGCGGCTTCGACTACCGCGAGGCTTTGTCCCACGTGCGCATCCCCTTCCTGCTGCTTGCGGGGAGCAAGGACCTGCTCGCCCCGCCCATGTCGGTGGCGCGGGCGAAGGAGGCCCTGGGCGGCCCGGTGAAGTTCCTCGTCGCCGGGCGGGGGCACGGCTTCGGCGCGGACTACGGGCATGCGGACCTGGTGCTGGGCCGGCGCGCCCCGGATGAAATCTTCCCCCTGGTGGAGGCGTTCCTCTCCGCGCACGCCACCCGGCCGTGAGCCGGCCGACGTGAGGGCCTGGGCCCGGGTTGTCCCCTCCTCGGCCGCGTGCTACCCCGCTGAGCCTCTCCCCCATGCGTCTGTC
>NZ_SRLW01000631.1:0-1397 GCF_006518215.1 Myxococcus sp. AB025B | reverse complement strand
CCTCCACCGCGTCCACCTGGTACAGCGACAGCAACGCGCCACGCAGCGTCACGTAACGGTAGGCAGCAGGCTGGAGGTACGGCACCAGCGCGGAGTGCGTCCCCACGCCCACGTCGAGCAGCTGCGCCTGCCCCGTGGCGATGACGCTCATGTCCGCGCGCCGGAACTCCACCTGCACCACCACCCCCAGCGACAACCCCCGGTAGTAGATGCGCAAGGGCCCCGTGCCCTCCTCACCCTGCCCCATGTCCAGCGTCAGCGCGCCGCCCAACAGGCTCAGGAAGTTCGCCGTCTGCCCATCCGGCGCCCCCACCGCGTTCTGCGGATTGGCCACCAGCGTGACGCCACTCTGGACCACCGCGTTCGCGTAGTTCGGGGCCAGGGCCTGCTCCCGCGTCACCACATCCTCCGTCGGGAACGTGTCCTCCTCGAGCGCGACGCCACAACCACCCACGACGAATGCGAACACCGCGCTCAACCAGCGCGACGCCGAGACACCACGATTGACCTTCATGTTCTGCTCCATTCCGCTCGTCTGGCTGGACGGAAAAGCCCGCGTGCAGGGAGATGACGGTGGGGATTTCCGTCTCACTCCAAGAAACGCACGACGGCTTTTTCTTGCGGCGATTTTCCGCGAGCAGTCCCCAGCGCCGTGCGCGAGCGGACATGCCAGCCGCCACACCCCGCCCTGGCGAAAGACAGTCGACACACCCCTCGCCCCCACGTCACGTCCCGAGACACGAGCACCCACCATGTCTCTCTTTTCGAGAACACGGCAGACACATGTTCCTCGAAACACGATGATGGGGTTCGCGCCAGACCCACGGGTCCACCCGGAGACCCCGCCCAGGTGGACCTCTCGTTTTAATCAAAGACAGACACGAAATCGACTCAGCGCGTGACGCGGCGGAGCACCGCGCCCAGGAGGGCCAGCACGCCTCCGAGCAGCAGCCCTCCGCCCGTGGACGTGGAGGAACAGCCGCCCGACGGCGTGTCCCGCGACACACAGGCCACGTTCGCGGAGACCACGACGTCGTGCTCCTGGCCGTCCACGGAGACGACGTAGTGCTCCTCCTCGAAGCGCTCCTCGACCTGCCCCTTCTGGAGCGGGTCCACGCGCTGGTCGTTGGCGAAGTAGAAGGAGGCCTCCTCGTTCGGCAGGAGCTCCTCGTCGCACACCGTCGCGCCCTCGCAGTCCGCCAGCGGCCAGCCCACCAGCGTCACGGGCTCGTCACACGCGTTGCGGACCCGGCTGGTGCCGCACGTGGCGTAGGTGGAGATGATGAGGCACGGCTTCTCCGACACCACGCTCTGTCGCTCGGTGACGCAGTCACACGGCTCGCTCTCGGCCCGGGCCGGCCCCGCCGAGCCCACCACCGCCGCCGCCAACACCCAAC
>NZ_SRLW01000630.1:0-1402 GCF_006518215.1 Myxococcus sp. AB025B | reverse complement strand
CGCGCTCGCTCTCCTACGCCGCGCTCGACGCTCGCTCCAATCAGCTCGCCCACCACCTGCTCGCCCTCGGGGTCTCTCCGGGCAGTGCCGTCGGCATCTGCCTCGACAAGTCCCTCGACATGGCCGTCGCCGTCCTCGCCACCCTCAAGGCCGGCGCCTTCTACGTCGCCCTCGACCCCAACTACCCCGCTGAGCGCCTGGCCTTCATGCTCGCGGACACCCGCGCGCCTGTCGTCCTCACCCACTCCTCCCTCTCCTCCGTCCTCCCCGCCTCCTCCTCCGCTCGACGCATCCTCCTCGACTCCGAGGCCGACGCGGTGGCTCGACGGCCTTTGGCCGCTCCGGGCATTCACGTCTCCCCCGAGGACATCGCCTACGTCATCTACACCTCCGGCAGCACCGGCATCCCCAAGGGCATCGTCATGCCCCACAGGGCACTCAGCTTCCTGCTCGCCTGGCAAATCCGGCAGTCACCCAACCCCCTCGCGGTGACACTCCAGTTCGCCTCCCTCAACTTCGACGTCTCCATCCAGGAGTTCTTCGCCTCCTGGTGGGTGGGCGCCCACGTCGTCCTCCCTCTCGGGGGCCTTCGCCAGGACATCCCTGCCCTCCTCGACTTCATGCACGCGCAGAAGGTCGAGCGGCTCTTCCTCCCCTTCGTCGCACTCCAGGCCATGGCCGACTCCGTCTCCCATGGCGCCACGCTTCCTTCTTCGCTTCGCGAAGTCGTCACCGCGGGTGAGCAGCTTCAGGTCAACTCCACCCTCACCGCCTTCTTCGAGAAGCTCCCCGGTAGCGTCCTCGAAAACCAGTACGGCCCCTCCGAGGCCCACGTCGTCTCCGCCTTCCGTCTCGACGGTGCGCCCTCCGCCTGGCCTCGCCTGCCTTCCATCGGCAGCCCCGTTGGCCACACCCAGCTCTACGTCCTCGACTCCCTCGGCCAGCCCGTTCCCATCGGCGTCGCCGGTGAAGTCTTCGTCGGTGGCACCCACCTCGCTCACGGCTACCTGGCTCGGCCGGACACCACCGCCGCCGCCTTCGTGCCCAACCCGTTCAGCAGCATCCCCGGCTCTCGTCTCTACCGCACAGGTGACTCCGCTCGCTGGAAGGCCGACGGCACCCTCGAGTTCCTCGGCCGCCTCGACTTCCAGGTGAAGGTGCGTGGCTTCCGTGTCGAGCTGGGCGAAGTCGAGTCCGTCCTCCGCATGGCTCCCGGCCTGCGCGACGCCGCCGCCGTCGTCCGTGAGGACGTCCCGGGCGACAAGCGCCTCATCGGCTACGTCGTCCTCTCCTCCGACGCTCCGCTTGACGCAGAGGCCCTCCGCGCCTTCCTCCTCCAGCGCCTCCCCGAGTACATGGTGCCCTCCGCCTTCGTCTCCCTGGCGGCACTGCCCCTGACTCC
>NZ_SRLW01000062.1:0-38727 GCF_006518215.1 Myxococcus sp. AB025B | reverse complement strand
ACCTGGAGCCGTTGCTGACGGAGCGCACGGTGCTGGTGGCGCGCCGGGGGCATCCGGTGCTGGGCAAGCGTCTGTCCGCGCGGGCGCTGGGTGGGCTCCAGCATGTCCGGGTGGAGATGGTGCCGGGGAAGAGCTTCCGTGACGCCGTGGGGGCCGCGTACGCGCGGGCGGGGATTGCTCGGGAGGTGGTGATGGCGGTGCCGTCGTTCACGGCGGCGGCGGCGGTGGTCGGCACCACGGACCTGGTCGCGACGCTGCCGGAGTCACTGGTCAGCGAGAAGGGGGCCCGGTTCGCGGTGCAGGCGGTCGATGCGCCGATTCCTCCGCACACGGTGCGAATCTCGATGTGCTGGCACGAGCGCACCCACGTGGACCCGGCGGCCCGTTACTTCCGTGAGCTGGTGCGGCGCGGTGTCCTGGCGTCCTGATGTGGTCCGGGCCGACCCTTCGGCGTGTCCTCGGTGGGCATGATAGAGAATGGGGATGGAGTCGTTGGCGGCGACGTGTCCCCTTCATCCCGAGCGCCTCGCGGACGGGACGTGCAGTCGATGTGGCACCTTCGTGTGTGAGGGCTGCCGCAGGTGGCAGGTGGGGAGGATGCTGTGCCTTCGCTGCCACAAGGTGGCGCTGGGGGAGAAGCCGTCCAGGAGGGCGACGCTCGCGGTCGTCTTCGCCACGCTGGGGTTCTGCGGATTCGTCCCGGGGCTCGTCGGGCTGGTGCTGGGCTACCAGGAGCTGGCGGCCATCCGCGCGGGTACGTCGCCCGGGTCGGGCGAGGGCTGGGCGGTGCTGGCGCGCAACGTGGGGTGGTTCCACCTGGCGGTGCTGGTTGTCATTGGCGTCGGATTGATGCTCCGGGGCTGAGGGGTTTCTGTGGGGCTGCGTGTACCCTTTGCGGTGAGGTCGATGGACTTCATAGAGTCCGAGGGTCGACGTCTTCTGCGGCATCAAGAGGGGGCCTGAATGGCTACGAAGCAGTTCGCGTTGGAGGCAGGTGGTCCTCCGCGTCTCGAGTTCGAGTGGGGGATGTTCTGGAGGAACTTCACGGTGTCCCTCGACGGGAAGGTTGTGGATACGGTGGAGGGCGGAGCCTCCGCGCTCAAGAAGGGGGTGAAAGTCACGCTGCCGGACCGGACCGTGCTGGAAGTGCAGCTCCAGTCCGGAGTGCTCAGCGCGGAGCTGGCGGTGAAGCGCAATGGACTCCCGTTGCCCGGGTCGTCGACGGACCCCGAGCAGCAGATCAAGACCGCGGCCTACATGCTGTATTTCCTGGCGGGTCTGAACACGCTGCTGGGCGTCGTTGCCATGGTGCTGGGGAGCGAGGAGATGGATGCGCTTGGACTGGGCATCGGCTCCATCGTCTTCGGCGCGCTGGTGGCCGTGTTCGGCTTCTTCACCTATCGCGCCACCAGGTTCGGACCCATCCTGGCGATCCTGCTGTACATCGGCGACACCGTGGTGACGTTGATGGATTCGATTGATGCCGGCGGTCGCCCGAACGTCGTCGGGTTCATCATCCGCGTGTACATCATCGTCACGCTGGTCAAGGCCGCGCAGGCGGCGGGTGAGCTGAAGCGGCGGGAGCAGGAGAACGCCGGCGTGTCACTCCAGCCTTGATGCTCCGGGCGCGAGTCGTCGGATGCAGGTGACGACTCGCGCCGAGGGACTCAGCGCTGCCCCGATTCCAGGCCCGGGCGGTCGTCGAAGAGCTGGACCCAGCGGCCGTCGAAGCCGCCGTTCGCGGGCAGGTACCAGGCCCCCGGCAACCAGAAGCCCTGCTCCACGCCGTCCGTCGAGTCCGTGAAGCCCGCATGCACGAAGTAGTCGTGCTGCCACCAGAACGAGGACGGGGACGTCGTGTAGCCGCTCGCGCTCGCCCGCGTCCGTCCTCGTGAGTCCACCGCCGTGCTCGCGTAGGCGTTGTCGTGGAAGGCGTTGGAGCCGCCGCCTCCGAAGTCGGAGGCGCTGTCGTTCATCTCGTACGTCCCGACGAACCACTTCTTCGCGATGTACCCCTCGCGGTCATCGTCGTTCTCCACGTCCCGCGTCTTGGGGAAGAAGCGCTGCATGCCCGCGCTCACCTCCGTGGCGCCGCCCTCGTTCACCAGCGCGCTCTCCAGGTAGAAGTCGATGGGCCCCGTGTCCAGCCAGTGCGTCGCGTAGCCGCCGTGCTGCCAGTGCGTGGGCAGGATGTCCGCCAGGTCCTGGAGCTCATACGTGACGCGCTTCACGTTGGGCCAGGTGATGGTCTTCCCGTTGTCGTAGCGGCTCGCCAGCGCGTCCGCCGTCGCGTACGTGAGCGCCCTCGCTCCGAACGCCGCCACCGCGTCCGCCGAGCCCTCCGGCACGAAGGCATAGTGCACGTTCTTCCGCCCGCCATCGTTGTTCACCCCCGCCTCCGCCTTGCCCGCGCTCGCCATCCGCCCCGCGAAGAACGCATACGGGTCCGTCACGAAGCGCAGCTCCTGCCCATGCGCCGCCGCGAGCTTGTCCGACCACTCCGCCTGCCAGATGAGCAGGTGCTTGCCCGTCGCCGTCTGCATGAAGTTCAGGTCCACGTGTCCCGCGCGGCGCACCACGTTGCGCTTGTGCTGCGTCACCACCGCGTACGCCACGGACTCGCCACTGCCCGGCGCGCCCACCACGTTCGTCACCAGCATCTCCACCCGCTCCCAGTCGTGGAGCTGGTAGTCCCCGGCCGCGTTCTTATCGAGCGCGTGATACACGTGGTAGATGAGCTTCAGGTTCTTGCTCCCATCCATGAACTCGATGAGCGACGTGTAGAGCGTCGGACGGATGCGCCAGGCGTCATACGCGCTCGGCCCCGCGCGCGAGGCGTCCACGTACTGGGGGATGCGCTTCCAGTTCAGCTTGTTGTTGGAGAAGTTCCCGTCCTGGTCGAAGTCGAAGCTCGTCACCCAGTCATAGCCGTGCCGCCCGTCGTCCCCGTTGCCCCGCTTGAGCAGGACCGGCGCGTAGTACTGGAGGAACGCCTGCCGCTGCTCCGTGGTCAGTGTCCATGTCTGCGCGTGGGCGCTCGTCGGCCAGCTCAGCGCCGCGAAGGTCAGGGCCAGCACGCCGTACAGGCCAAGCCGTGAGAACCGGGGAGCACGTCTCGTGATGTCTGGGGTCATGCCCCCAGCAAATCACGGCCTTCCCTCTCAAGATGCGCAAAGCGAGAATAGGTCACTTTCTCGAAAGGGCGCTCATCGGGGTGTGCGAGGAGGGGACCTTCGTGGCTGTCTGGACTGGATGAGCGCGCCCAGCCCATCGAGGACGCGCTGGAGGCCGAAGCCGAAGGCATGGTCCGGACTGTAGGCGGCCCCGTGGGCCGCTCCCGCCGCGGCTCCCACACGTGAGGCCAGGGGATAGCGGGCCGGGTCCATGACGTGGGCCAGCAGTGGCTCGTTCGCCTTCCACCAGGCCTCCTCGGTCTTCGCCGTCTCGACGGAGGCCGCGCGTGCTCGGCTCGTGCTCCTCGCGGAGGACTCGACGAAGCCCAGCACGAAGGTCAGCGCCGCATCCATCTCGACATCGTCCAGGCCGAGCCCCTCCAATGCGCCCAGTTCGTACTCGTACTTCGCCATCAACCCAGGGCCCAGGGGCGGACGGCTGGTGGCGATGTCGCTCATCCACGGATGCCGCTCGTACAGCGCATGGTTGTCTCGGGCCACCGCTTCGAGCCGGGCGCGCCAGCCCGTGTCCTTGGGCGCGCGACGGGGCATGTCCGCGTAGAGCTGGTCGAGCATCAGGTCCACCAGCTCCGCCTTGCCCGGGACGTACGTGTAGAGCGTCATCGGGCCCACCGAGAGCCGCTCGGCCAGCTTGCGCATCGTCAGCGCCTCCAGGCCCTCCCGGTCCGCCAGCTCCACCGCCGACGCGATGATGCCGTCGACGTTCAGCGTCGGCTTGGGCCCCCGCTGCCCCGCCGAGGGGACGTCCTTCCTCCAGAGCAGCTCCAGCGTCCGGCCGGGGTCCCCCGCGCCGCTGCGATGTGTGGCCATGCCTCTCCAGTGCCAGAGCCCGCCTTGACTGGCTACTCCGTACATTGTACGTAGATTCTCGTCCACATCGAGCCGGAGGCCTGTCCGCATGCGCATCACCGCATCCGCCATCTCGCTGAATGTCGAAGACGTGTCCGCATCCGCGGCGTTCATGAAGCGCCACTTCGGGTTCACGGAGGACATGTCCGCGGACGGGTTCGTGTCCCTGTCGCGCAAGGACGCGGGGTTCAACCTCATCTTCCTGCGCACGGGGCTCGAGTCGCTCAAGCCCGAGTCGCTCAAGCACCGCAAGGCGGAGGGCATCCTCGTCGCGTTCGTCGTCGACGACATCGACGCCGAGTACCGACGGCTGCAGGACGAGGGCGTCCGAATCCTCACGCCCATCGAGACCGAGCCCTGGGGCGAGCGCTTCTTCCAGGTCGCGGATGACAATGGCGTCATCCTCCAGTTGGTCCAGTGGATGAGCCCGCCGCCGGAAGGCGTGGTGAGTTGAGGCCGCGCGGCGACCTGCTTGAAGCGACCCGAGGCTCGTGCGAGGAGTCGGCCATGCGCGACGAATCGAACCGTGGTGATGGCGGCGTGCCCCATCTGAGCCCCGAGGAGTTTCGTGAGCTGGGCCACCGGCTGGTGGACTGGGTCGCCGACTATCAGCAGCGGCTGGAGTCCTTCCCCGTGCGCTCGCAGGTGGCACCGGGGGAGGTCGCCTCGAAGCTGCCCCTGCGCCCTCCGGAGGAGGGGCTCGACGGGGTGAAGGGGTGGGATGCGGTCCTTCGCGATTTGGAGGACGTCATCCTGCCGGGGGTGACGCATTGGCAGTCGCCGTCGTTCTTCGCGTACTTCCCCGCGAATGCCTCGGGGCCAGCGGTGCTCGGGGAGTTGCTGTCCGCGGGGCTGGGGGTGCAGGGCATGCTCTGGTCCACGAGCCCCGCCGCGACGGAGCTGGAGACGCGCGTGGTGGACTGGCTCGTGGACCTGCTGGGGTTGCCCGAGGACTTCCGCTCCACCTCCGCGCGAGGCGGCGGTGTCATCCAGGGCACCGCGAGCGAGGCCACGCTCGTGGCCATGGTGGCGGCCCGGGAGCGCGTGCGTCGTTACGGCGCCCCCGCGAACTCCGAGTGGGTGGCCTACGCCTCCACCCAGGCCCACTCGTCCGTGCTCAAGGCGGCCATGTTGTGTGGCGTGGCGCATTGCGCGGAGGACACGACGCATGTGCGGCTCATCGAGACGAACGACCGCTATGGGATGCGGGCCGAGCTGCTGGAGCGCGCCATCCTGGAGGACCTCGGCGCGGGGCGCGTGCCCTTCTTCGTCTGTGCCACCGTGGGCAGCACGTCGTCCGGCGCGGTGGACCCGGTCCGAGCCATCGGTGAGGTGATGGCTCGCACGCCGGTGCGCTCCACGGGTGGTTGGTTGCACATCGACGCGGCGTGGGCGGGCTCGGCGCTGGTGTGTCCCGAGCACCGGGGTTTGCTCGACAGCATGAACCGGGTGGACTCGTTCGCCTTCAACCCGCACAAGTGGCTGCTCACCAACTTCGACTGCAATGCCTTCTTCACTCGCGACCGGCAGGCGCTGCTCGAAGCGCTCAGCGTGACGCCGGAGTACCTGCGCAACGCCGCGAGCGCGAGCGGGGCGGTCATCGACTACCGAGACTGGCAGGTGCCACTGGGCCGCCGCTTCCGCGCGCTCAAGCTCTGGTTCGTGCTGCGTCACTACGGCGCGAAGGGGCTGCGCGCGCACATCCGCGAGCACGTGCGCCTGGCGCAGTGCTTCGAGTCCTGGGTGAAGGAGGACGCGCGCTTCGAGCTGGCCGTGCCCCGCTCGCTGTCGCTGGTGTGCTTCCGCTTGAAGCCGCTTCCGGGTGAGGCAGTGAAGGACACGGATGCGCGGAACCGCGAGCTGCTGGAGCGCGTGAATGCCTCCGGCAAGGTGTTCCTCACGCACACGGTGTTGCCCTCGGTGGAAGGAGCGCCCGCACGGTACGTGTTGCGGATGGCCATCGGCGCGGCGACGACGGAGGAGCGACATGTGCGTGCCGCCTGGGAGTTGCTCGTCGCCTCTGTCCGCTGACACCGCGTGCGAGGGAATACACGCGCGAAGGGCGTGCCCTTCGGCCGACGGCGCGCCCGCGCGAACGCAGATGAGGCTGGAGGGCTCTTCTCCCGTCCGCTGACACCGCGTCCGTGTGGCACGTGGGCTTCCACGTGCGCCTTTACATGGCGAAATGAAATGAGTCTCGGTGGCGGGCGTTCACACCCGGCCTGCGTCATGGGCCCTGCCGTGCACCACACCCCTACCCGGAGTCATCTCTTGTCGCGACGCGTCCTGTTCCTGCCGCTCTGCGCGCTGTTGGCCTGTGCTCACGCCTCTCCCGCGGATACAGCTTCGCGCGCTCCTTCCCAGACCCTCAGCTCCGGGCGGATTGCGCCTGAGGCCACGAGCGCCATGACCCGCTCCTGGATGGCCCAGCGTGAGGGAGACCTGCCCAAGGCCCAGGACGAGCTCCGTCGCGCGTGGGACGCGGGGCACCATGCTCCCGAGCTGGCTCGGGTCGCGGCGAACGTGGCCGCGGAGGCGAAGGACACAGCGGCCGCCTTCACCTGGCTGGAGCGCGCCCTGGACGTGGGCTACGCCGACCCGGGTGGACTGCTCCACGCCAAGGCCCTGGCTCCCGTGCGCGAGCTGCCGGGCTACGACGCCCTGGTGGAGCGCGCGCGGAAGAACGCTCGCGAGGCTCGCAGCACCTGGGGCGTGGGCTCCGGACTGGAGAAGACCACCCCGAGCGAGGCCGGCCTGTCCGAGCCCGCGCTCGCCGCGCTGCTGAAGGCCGCCGAGGACTCCGGCTCGGCGGGCCTCGTGCTGCTGCGCCACGGCAAGCTCGTGGGTGAGTGGTACTTCGGCGGCGACACGCACCGCATCGAGGCCATGTCCGCCACCAAGGGCATGGTGGCGCTGGCCATCGGCCTGCTCATCGACGAGGGGAAGATTCCCTCCCTGGACACGCCCGTGTCCGCCTTCTTCCCCGAATGGAAGGACGGCCTCAAGGGACAGGTGACGGTGCGACACCTGCTCAACCACACCTCGGGACTGGCCGCGAACCGGAGCGCGCTGGACATCTACGCGTCGAACGACTTCGTGCGCTACGCGCTCGACTCGGAGGTGACGGACACGCCGGGTAGCAAGCACGCGTACAACAACAAGGCCACGAACCTGGTGGCCGGCATCGTCGAGCGCGCGTCGGGCGAGAAGATGGATGTGTACCTGACGCGACGGTTGTTCGCGCCGCTCGGCATCCGAGACTTCCGCTGGGACACGGACCCGTCGGGCAATCCCGTGGGCATGGCGGGCCTGCAGCTCCACCCGCTGGACTTCGCCAAGGTGGGGCAGATGCTGCTCCAGGGCGGGACGTGGAAGGGCCAACGCATCCTGAGCGCGGAGTGGATTCACGCGATGGGCGGCGCACCCTCGCAGCCGCACATGCCCACGGGCGGCCTCCTGTGGTGGCTCCTCTACGAAGAGGGAATGAGCGTCACGCTGGGCTCGGACATGCTGGAGCAGGCGCTCCGCAATGGCTTCCCCGAGGCGTCGCTCGCGCCGCTGCGGGAGCTCGCGGACCGGCCTCTGCCCCAGAAGGACTTCTACCCGGCGTTCATGGCGAAGCTGGGAGGCGACTCGAACCGGGCCCGGGACTTCATGATGAAGTCCGCGCCCTGCAACCTGAAGCAGGCCGTGGAAGGGGCGCCGAGCGGCTTCGCGGCGGTGGGCCAGGGCGGAAACCGGGTGCTCGTCCTGCCCAAGTACGACCTCGTGGCCGTGCGCATGTCGGACCCGGACGAGCGCGTCTCCGACGAGGTCCTCGAGTTCACCGCGTTCGCCGACCTGGTGCTCCGCCTGGTCCGCCCCGAGCCCACCGCCCGCTGAAGCCGCCTGCTCGCACCGAGGCCCTCGCCTCCGGGGCCGTGTGGCATCATGCCGTCCGCTCATGGTGCCGCACCGTCCCGTCTCGCTCGTCCTCAGCTATCAGTACCCGGGCAAGTACGCCTTCACCGTGCTGGCGGGCGCCGTCGAGTCGGACCCGGCGCTCGCGGACGTGAAGCTGTTCTTCCCCCGTGAGCGCGAGACGCTGCTCGCCACCCTCAAGGAGCGCCATGACGCAGGCGACACCGTGGTCGCCGCGTGGTCCTTCTACTCGGCCAGCTTCGCGGCGTCCGCGGAGGAGCTGGCCTGGGTGCGCGAGCGGCTGGAGGGGCGCTCTGTCCTCTGCATCGCGGGCGGTGTGCACGCGACGGCCGAGCCGCTGCAGACGCTCCAGGCCGGCTTCGACCTCATCGCCATCGGCGAGGGCGAGCACTCCCTGCGCGAGCTGCTCGGCCGCGTCCAGCGCGGCGAGGAGCCCCGGGACACGCACGGCGTGGCCCACCTGAAGGACGGCAAGCTGGTGCAGCACGGGCGGGGGGAGGGCGTGAAGCTCGACGACTTCCCGCCGTTCGCCGCGCGCAACGCCATGTTCGGCGCCATCGAAATCACGCGCGGCTGCATCTACGCGTGCCGCTTCTGCCAGACGCCCTTCATGAGCAAGGCGCGCTTCCGCCACCGCTCCGTGGCCAACGTGGCGCACTGGGCGCGCGAGCTGCGCCGCTCGGGCCGCCGCGACATCCGCTTCATCACGCCGACGTCCATGTCCTACGGCACCGGCGACGAGACGATGAACCTGGCCGCGGTGGAGGAGCTGCTCGCGGCGGTGCGCGAGGCCATGGCCCCCGACGGGCGCATCTACTACGGCACCTTCCCCTCGGAGGTCCGCCCCGAGCACGTCACGCCCGAGGCGCTCGCCGTCCTCAAGCGCTACGTCCACAACGACAACCTCATCATCGGCGGCCAGTCCGGCTCCGAGCGCATCCTCCAGAGCACCCGCCGGGGCCACGACGTGGAGACGGTGGTGCGGGCCACCCGTCTGGCCGTGGAGGGCGGCTTCGTGCCCAACGTGGACTTCATCCTCGGGCTGCCGGGTGAAGAGGCCGCCGACGTCGCCGCCACCGTCGCGCTCATGGAGCGACTGGCGGAGCTGGGCGCGCGCGTGCACGGCCACACCTTCATGCCGCTGCCGGGCACGCCTTTTCGAGACGCGCCTCCGGGGCGCGTGGACGCCGAGACGCAGACGAAGCTGGACCGGCTCGCCTCCCAGGGACGGCTGTACGGCCACTGGAAGCAGCAGGTCGCCCTCGCGGAGGGCATCGCCCAGCGGCGCCGGCCCCGAGCGGGCTAGCGTCCTCCATCACTTCGTCGGGCCCGCCGGCGGCGAGGCGCTTAGGATGGGAGCGCGATGTCCTCCGACGAGACTCCCTACTGGCTGCTCATCTCCGTCCTCTTCAGCTCCCAGCCGCTGACGCCCTCGCTCGCCATGACGCTGCACCAGACGGCGTACGAGCTGCACGAGCGGGGTGAAGGGGTGAAGGAGGTCGCCGGCGACATGCTCAGCGGCAAGGTGCACAACCTGCGCAAGAACGTCGCCCTGGGCGGCATCGCGGGCCCGGCCTTCGAGGCGGAGATCGAGACCGAGCGCGGCTCCGGCGTGGTGCGCTTCATCCTCACGAGGCAGGGACTGGAGATGATGCGTCAGCAGCCCGCGACGCCGCCCCGTCCGAAGTACCTCAACTGAGGCCACGGGCTCCCGGTCGCCTGCTCCCTGTGCTGCGTGCGGTGCCCGGTGTCTCCATCTTCGAGGCACGGGCTCACCCCAGCACCCTCGAAGGAGCACCTCCATGGACCCGAAGGACTATCTCAAGAAGCCGCTCGGCATCCCCCTGGACCCCGCGAAGCAGAAGGACCCGGAGGAGGATGGAGACCGCGTGCCCGCGGAGGGTCGCTCCGAGTTCCTCAACGACGTGACGGAGCAGGACGGCGGCCAGCGCACCGACGTGGGGCCACCGTATGACGGCTCGGGAGACCTGCAGCAGGGCCAGCGCGCCGAGTACCTCGAGCGCGCCGAGCGCAAGGAACCGAAGAAGGACTGACTCGCGACGCGCGGGACTACTCGCGGTCCAGCGACACCTTGTTGCGGTTGCCCATGTGGAAGATGGAGTTGTTCAGCGTCGCCGCGGACAGCTCGGCCAGCTCCATCATCACCTTCTGCTCCTCGGCCTCCTTGGAGCCCGCGGCGGCGGTGGGCGACTGCGCCTTGCCCTGACCCGAGGCCGCGTCCTGGATGGGAGGACGGCCCACGGCGGCGAGGTAGGAGTTCATGATGCCGCTGTGCGGCGAGCTGCCCACCGAGTTGAGCGCCGACTGCACCACCAGGCCGCCGGTGGACATCAGCGGATCTCCCGGCCGGTTCGCGGGGGACATCGCCGCGCGCTGGTTCTGCTGGATGAGCGAGCCGAACCCGACGTTCGCCGACTGCACGCCGGCCTGGGGACGGGGGACCTGGACCTGGGGACCCGTGAACGAGTTGATGCGGCTCATGGCTGGCTCCGTGGCGGTCCGAGGGCGCACTGAGCGCGGATCTCGGAGGTCTGCCCACATTATCGGGCAACCCCGGGAGAAGTTGCGTCCGGGGACCTGACGCCTGCTCGAACGGCGGAAAAACGACCAGAGGCCGCGGGGTTGGGACCCCACGGCCTCCGGTGTCAGGCGACTTCAGGCGCCCTCGGGGCGCTTAGAACTGGTGGGCCTCGGTGGACTCGTGGAGCGCCAGGGTGCTGGCGGAGCCGCCGGAGATGACCTCGGCGACCTGGTCGAAGTAGCCGGTGCCGACCTCGCGCTGGTGACGCGTGGCGGTGTAGCCGTCCTTCTCGGAGCCGAACTCGCCCTGCTGGAACTCGCTGTAGGCCGCCATGCCGCGGTCCTTGTACTTGCGCGCCAGCTCGTACATCGAGTGGTTCAGCGCGTGGAAGCCGGCCAGGGTGACGAACTGGAACTTGTAGCCCATGGCGCCCAGCTCGCGCTGGAACTTCGCGATGGTGGCGTCGTCCAGGTTCTTCTTCCAGTTGAAGGACGGCGAGCAGTTGTACGCGAGCAGCTTGTTGGGGAACTTCTCGCGGATGGACTCGGCGAACTTCTTGGCCTGGGCGAGGTCCGGGGTGCTGGTCTCGCACCAGACGAGGTCCGCGTAGGGCGCGTAGGCCAGGCCGCGGGAGATGGCGCAGTCGAGGCCGCCGTTGATGCGGTAGAAGCCCTCGGAGGTGCGGCCGTTCTTGCGGTCGATGAAGGCGTGGTCGTACTCGTCCGCGTCGGACATGAGCAGCTTGGCGCTGTCGGCGTCCGTGCGAGCGACGAGCAGGGTGGGCACGCCCATCACGTCGGCGGCGAGGCGCGCGGCGGTGAGGGTGCGGATGAAGTGGCTGGTGGGCACCAGCACCTTGCCGCCCATGTGGCCGCACTTCTTCTCGCTGGCGAGCTGGTCCTCGAAGTGGACGCCCGCGGCGCCGGCTTCAATCATGCCCTTCATCAGCTCATAGGCGTTGAGCGGGCCGCCGAAGCCGGCCTCGGCGTCCGCCATGATGGGGGCGAACCAGTAGCGGTCGCTCTTGCCCTCGGCGTGGTCGATCTGGTCCGCGCGGCGCAGGGCGTTGTTGATCTTCCGCACCACGGTGGGGACGGAGTCGACCGGGTAGAGGCTCTGGTCGGGGTACATCTGCCCGGCGGAGTTGGCGTCGGCGGCGACCTGCCAGCCGGAGAGGTAGATGGCCTTGAGGCCCGCGCGGACCATCTGCACGGCCTGGTTGCCGGTGAGGGCGCCGAGCGCGTTGATGTAGTCCTCGGTGTGGAGCAGCTCCCACAGTCGCTTCGCGCCGACCTCGGCCAGCGTGTAGCTGATGGGCAGCGTGCCGCGCAGCTTCAGGACGTCCTTGTCGGTGTAGTTGCGCTTGATGCCCTCGAAGCGGCGAGCGTGGAGCTTGGCGTGAGGGGAGGCGTCCGGGGTGGTCGTGGTGGCGTCGTACATCGCAGGCTCCTCGGTGATGCGTTGAAGGGTTGGAAAGGGTTCAGCGGTTGGCGTCGAGCGCCGCGTAGGCGGGCAGGGTGAGGAAGTCCTCGAAGGCGGGCGCGGTGGACAGGCGCTCGAAGAGCTCGCGGGCGCGGGTGACGTGCTCGCGGCCGTACTTCTCGTGGACGCCCTCCTTCTCGAGGTGGGCCATCTCCTCGGAGAGCAGCGTCTGGAACAGCTCGGGCGTGACCTTGCGGCCGTCGTCGAGCGAGGCGCAGTGGTGCAGCCACTGCCACACCTGGGCGCGGGAGATTTCGGCGGTGGCCGCGTCCTCCATGAGGTTGTAGAGCGGCACGCAGCCCAGGCCGCCGAGCCACGCGGCGGTGTACTGGATGCCCACGCGCAGGTTGTGGCGCAGGCCCTCCTCGGTGCGCGTGCCGGAGGGGACCTTGAGCAGGTCGGCCTCGGTGACGCGCACGTCCTCGCGCTTGTTGGCGAGCTGGTTCTGGCCCTTCATGTTCGCGTCGAAGATGTCGCGCGCGATGGAGACCAGGCCCGGGTGGGCGACCCACGTGCCGTCGTGGCCGTTCTTCACCTCGCGCAGCTTGTCGGCGCGGACCTTCTCCAGGACGGCCTCGTTGGCGGCGGCGTCCCCCTTGATGGGGATGAAGGCCGCCATGCCGCCCATGGCGTGCACGCCGCGGCGGTGGCAGGTCTGGATGAGCAGCTGCGAGTAGGCGTTGAGGAACGCCTTGTCCATGGTGACCTGGCCGCGGTCGGGCAGCACGACGCTGGTGTCGGACTGGAGCGTCTTGATGAAGCTGAAGATGTAGTCCCAGCGGCCACAGTTGAGGCCGGCGGAGTGCTCGCGCAGCTCGTACAGGATTTCGTCCATCTCGAAGGCCGCGGGGAGCGTCTCGATGAGGACGGTGGCCTTGATGGTGCCGCGGGGGATGCCGAGCGTGTCCTGGGCCATGAGGAACACGTCGTTCCAGAGGCGGGCCTCCAGGTGGCTCTGCATCTTGGGCAGGTAGAAGTAGGGGCCGGTGCCGCGGGCGAGCTGCTCGCGGACGTTGTGGAAGAAGAAGAGGCCGAAGTCGAAGAGGGAGCCGGAGATGGGCTTGCCGTCGACCTCGATGTGGCGCTCGGGCAGGTGCCAGCCGCGAGGGCGCACGAAGAGGACGGCGGGCTTGTCGACCAGGGCGTAGTGCTTGCCGTTGTCGCCGGTGAAGGAGATGGAGCGGCGCACGGCGTCGCGCAGGTTGAGCTGGCCGCGCACGACGTTGTCCCAGGTGGGGCTGTTGGCGTCCTCGAAGTCCGCCATGAAGACGTTGGCGCCCGAATTGAGGGCGTTGATGATCATCTTCCGGTCCACCGGGCCGGTGATTTCCACGCGGCGGTCCAGGAGGTCCGGGGGCAGCGGGGCGACCGTCCACTGGGCGTCCCGGACGGACTTCGTCTCCGGGAGGAAGTGGGGGCGCTCACCCTTGCGCCAGGCGGCCTGGACCTGCTTGCGGCGCTCCAGGAGGGCCTCGCGGCGCTCACCGAAGGCGCGCACCAGCTTCGCGACGAAGTCCAGGGCGGCCGGGGTGAGCACCTCGGCGTAGTCGGGGTGCCACGGCCCCTTCACCACCACGCCAGCGCTGAAGGCCGGGGTCTTCGAGGCGGGGGTTTCCGTGGGCATCTCGGCTCCTTGGCTTGGTGCGTTGTAAATCTTCGGTGACGGGTCGGAAAATGAATCTTCCGAGTGCGAAATGGAAGTGTGCGTCAATTTCTGCCCGCTTGCCTGTAATGCTGTCAACAGCTGTTGGATTAAATCTGTAAATCAACAGACGTGACGCGGGGTTGCGAGCAGGGGGGCGCCGGGCACCGGGGATGCAATCAGCGGCGGCCAGGTGCGTAGGTAGGGTCGAGGGGGCTCGCCGCCAAGGGGTCCCCTCACGGGAGACACGTCATGGACGCGATGAAGCGGTGCTTGGGGTGCGCGGAGGAGATTCGGATGGAGGCCTCGCGCTGCGCCCGGTGTGGAATCCGGGTGGAGCGGCTGCACCGCGGCGTCGAGGGCCGCGCCGTGGCCGGCGTCTGCGCGATGCTCGCTCGCGAGCTGGGAATCGACGTGGCCCTGGTGCGCGTGGCCGTCGTCGTGGCCACCTTGTTCTCCGGCGGCACGCTCCCGCTCGTGTACGTCCTGCTCTGGGCGTTCACTCCTGCCTCCGCCCTGGGACGGGCTCCCCTGCAGCGCACGTTGAACTGGCTGTCGCGCTTCGGGGAGTCGGATGCTCCTCGCCTGGAGCGGCGGGTCTAGGCACACGGCCAGGGGGCACGGCTCGCGGGCCCCTCGGCTCGCCGTGGGTCCCCCCGCCAGCGGGCGGGGCCCCCCACGCCGGCCGTCCCGCTCCTCTGTGTCACTCTTGTCCGTGTCACGCTTATCGGTTCGTTCTGCTCACGGCTCGACGGTTCTCCTCGTCTCCCGGTGACCCGTTGGCCGGCCTGTTATGCGTGGGCTCCAGGATTCTCTCCTCCAGGAGCCCGCCCTTGAGCACTCGCGACGTCCGCATCGAGAAGGACACCTTCGGCCCCATCGAGGTCCCCGCCGACCGCCTCTGGGGCGCCCAGACGCAGCGCAGCCTCCAGAACTTCGACATCTCCACCGAGCGCATGCCTCCCGCGCTCATCCGCGCACTCGTCCTCGTCAAGAAGGCCGCCGCCCTCGTCAACGTCGAGAACGGCTCGCTCTCCCGCGAGAAGGGCGACGCCATCGTCCGCGCCTCCGACGAGGTCCTCGCCGGCAAGCATGACGCGGAGTTCCCGCTCAGCATCTGGCAGACCGGCAGCGGCACCCAGACGAACATGAACACCAACGAGGTGCTCGCCAACCGCGCCTCGGAGCTGCTCGGCGGCGAACGCGGTGAGCAGCGCCGCGTCCACGCCAACGACGACGTCAACAAGGGGCAGAGCTCCAACGACGTCTTCCCCACCGCGATGAGCGTCGCCGCCGCCACCGCCATCGCCGAGCGGGTGCTCCCCGAGCTCGATGCCCTGCGCGACGTGCTCGCCGACAAGTCCCGCGCCTTCATGGACGTGGTGAAGATTGGCCGCACCCACCTCCAGGACGCCACGCCCCTCACCCTGGGCCAGGAGCTGAGCGGCTATGTCGCGCAGCTCGCCCATGCTCGCGTCCACCTGGAGCGCGTGCTGCCCCACCTGCACGAGCTGGCCCTGGGGGGGACGGCCGTCGGCACGGGGCTCAATGCCCCCAAGGGGTATGCCGAGCGCGTCGCCCAGGAGATTGCCCGCCTCACCGGCCTGCCCTTCGTCTCCGCCCCCAACAAGTTCGAGGCCCTGGCCGCCAACGACGCCCTGGTCCACGCCCATGGCGCCCTCAAGGGCCTGGCCTGCGCGCTCTTCAAGATCGCCAACGACATCCGCTGGCTGTCCTCCGGCCCCCGCTCCGGCCTGGGCGAAATCACCATCCCGGAGAACGAGCCCGGCAGCTCCATCATGCCCGGCAAGGTCAACCCCACCCAGAGCGAGGCCCTCACCATGCTCTGCGCCCAGGTCATGGGCAACGACGTCGCCGTCAGCGTGGGCGGCGCCTCCGGCAACTTCGAGCTCAACGTCTTCAAGCCCCTCATCATCCACAACGTCCTGCAGAGCTGCCGGCTGCTCGCCGACGGCATGCGCAGCTTCCGCCTCCACTGCGCCGTGGGCATCGAGCCCCACCGCGCCCGCATCCAGGAGAACCTGGAGCGCAGCCTGATGCTCGTCACCGCCCTCAACCCGCACATCGGCTACGACAACGCCGCGCGCATCGCCAAGAAGGCCCACAAGGACGGCAAGACGCTCAAGGAGGTCGCCGTCGAGCTGGGCCTCGTCACCGCCGAACAGTTCGACCAGTGGGTCCGCCCGGAGAAGATGACCGGCCTGTAGGCGCCGGGTGTCCTACACGCCGTCGTCCCTCCTCCGGACGCCCCGCCGAGGGCCCACCGGGGGAGGGGACGGGGTGGAACCGTGGCCCAGCGCACGCTGCGGGAAGAAGGGGCGGGCGCGCGCGCGGCAGGACGATTAGGGTAGGGGAGCCATGAACGTCCCCTTCGTCATCGAGACCACGCACCGCGGCGAGCGGGCGTACGACCTGTACAGCCGGCTCCTCAAGGACCGCATCATCATGCTGGGCACGCCCGTCAACGATGACGTGGCCAACATCATCGTCGCCCAGCTGCTCTTCCTCGAGTCCGAGGACCCCGACAAGGGCATCAACCTCTACATCAACTCGCCCGGTGGCTCCGTCACCGCCGGCCTGGCCATCTACGACACCATGCAGTACGTGAAGTGTCCGGTGTCCACCATCTGCGTGGGACAGGCCGCCTCCATGGGCGCGCTGCTCCTGCTCGCCGGCGCCAAGGGCAAGCGCTACGCCCTGCCCAACAGCCGCATCATGATTCACCAGCCGCTCGGCGGCGCCCAGGGCCAGGCCACCGACATCGACATCCAGGCCAAGGAAATCCTCCGCCTGCGCAGCTACATCAACGGCCTCATCGTCAAGCACACCGGCCACACCATCGAGCGCATCGAGAAGGACACCGAGCGCGACTACTTCATGAGCGCCGAGGACGCGCGCCAGTACGGCCTCATCGACGAAGTGGTGGAGAAGCAGCGCCTCATCTCCCCGACGCCGTCGAACAAGTAATCCGTCCTCGCACCCCCGCTCCTCATGGCGGAGCGGGGGCGCCTGGAGCCTCGCGGGATTCCCGACGCCCCTGGAGGCGCAGGTTCCGCGCTGGCGCTTCGAGCAGGCGCAAGACTCGCGCGCCTCCGAAGTCGCTCTCCAGGGATGCGGGTGGCACGTCCCATGCTTAACTTGTGGACATGTCCAGGCTCAGCTCGCGCCCCCTCCCTCGACTCCTGCTGACCGCCGCCTTCCTGGCCGGAGCGGGCTGTGTCGGGCCCACCGGTCGGCCGCCCCAGCCTCCCAGCTCGGCCTCCGTGCAAGCGGAGCTGGGCGAGCGTGACGTCATCCAGGCCGGCGAGGAATACGCCCGCAACAACAGCCTGGTGCTCTCCGAGGCCGGCGAGGCCGTGGAGATACGCCCCAACTACTGGCGCATCCGCTTCGGCCTCAAGGACCAGCCGGGCCGCGGCATCGAGCTGGAGTTCGACGAGGTGGCCCGGCGCGTGACGCGCACCCAGGAGATTGAAATCCTCCCGGGCTCCACCGTGTCGCCCGACAACGTGCCCGGACGGGGCGCGGATGTCCCGGCCGGGGGGCAGGGGCGCGGTCCCGTCCCCTGACTCAGGGCAGCGCGGTGATGCGGTCCAGGGCGGGCGCCGCCAGGGGGCTCGACTGGGAGCTGTGCGCTTTCAGGTAGGCCTCCAGCGCGTCACTGTCGATGGCGCCGCCCAGGCGGTTCGTCCCTTGCGTGAGCACCGCGAAGCCATCCCCGCCGCCCGCGAGGAAGTTGTTCACCGTCACGCGGTAGGTCGCCGCTGCCTCCAGCGGCTCGCCGTCGAGGCGGATGGACGCCGGGTCGACGCGGATGCCGATGGGCGCCGACGCGCTGAACGCGTACGTGAACCCCGCCGAGGGGTGGAGGATGCGGGTGACGACGTTGGGGCCCACCTGCTGCCACTGTCGCTCCAGCAGCTCCTCGATTTGCGCGCCCGTCAGCGTCAGGGTGACCAGGCTGTTGCCGAAGGGCTGCGTGGTGAAGGCCTCGCCGAAGGTGACCTCGCCCTGGGCGAGGTCCGCGCGCACGCCGCCCGGGTTCATGAAGGCCACGCGCGCTCCGCCCAGGTTCGCCGCCCGCGTCGCCGCGAGCTGCGAGTCCGCGATGACGAAGCCCAGCGTGGACTGCCCCGCCGGGTCCGCCTGGGTGATGGGTGTCTTGAGCGTCTCGGCCACCCAGCCGATGACCCGGTTGGCCAGGGACGTGGCGAGCTGCTGGTAGCGCGTCACCAGCTCCTTCACCGGCCCGTCCTCCGTCACGTCGCGCGTGATGATGAGGTTGTTCGCCTTCGCCTCCACCACGTCACCGGTCGCCTTGCTCAAGGTCAGGTCGATGTCGGTGACGAGCCGCCCCGCCGACGCGGCGCTCGTGACGACCTTGCCGTCGATGACGCAGTTGTAGGCCTGGTGCGTGTGGCCGGTGACGATGACGTCCACCGCGTCGTCGAGTCCCTTCGCGATGGCCACGATGGGCCCGGAGATTCCGCCGTCCTCGCCCTTGCCCCGGCACTCGTTGATGAGCGAGCCCGGCGCGGGCACGCCGCCCTCGTGCACCACGACGACGATGGCCTCCACGCCCTGCTGGCGCAGCTGGGGCACCAGCGCGTTCACCGTCTCCACCTCGTCCTGGAAGACGAGGCCCGCGACCCCCGTCGGCGTGACGATTTGCGGCGTGCCCTCCAGCGTCATGCCGATGAAGGCCACCTTCACGCCGTCGAACTCGCGCACGTCGTAGCGGGGGAACAGCGTGCGGTCCACGTCCGTGGCCACGTTGGCCGCGAGGAACTTGAACTTCGCGCCCGCGAAGGCGTCCCCGTCCAGGCAGCCATCCACCGGGTGGCAGCCGCCGGACTGCATGCGCAGCAGCTCCGTGCTGCCCTCGTCGAACTCGTGGTTGCCCACCGCGACCAGGTCCAGGCCGATGAGGTTCATCGCCTCGATGGTGGGCTCGTCATGGAAGAGCCCCGACAGCAGCGGGGAGGCGCCGATGAGGTCTCCCGCCGCCACCACCACCGTGTTGGGATTGGTGGCCCGCAGGGCCGCGATGTGCCGGGCGAAGTACGACGCGCCGCCCGCGCTCACGCGCACCGGACCACCGTCGGCGTCCACGCCCGTCTGAATCTGTCCGTTGCCGCCCCCGGGCGGCTCGAGCTGCCCGTGGAAGTCGTTGAACGCGAGGACCTGCACGCTCACCGTCTCGGAGCCCGCGTCCGCCGTGGGCCCCTGGGCGGGACGCTGGGCGCGAGACGCGCCTTGGCAGCCGGCGTGGGCGAACAGGAGCACGCCGGTGAGGAAGGCTCCGGCGAGGAGGAAGACGCCGGGGAGCGCGCCCAGGCGCGGGGTGGACCGTGACATGAGGAGGGGGCTCCCGAGGGTCAGGACAGGGGCGGGAACCTACTCCGCCCGGCGCACCCTGGCGCGTCTTCGTGGAGGCCGCTCGAGGCCCGTGACGCGCGGGGGACAGGGACACGGCCCCGTCCCCCGGAGCGACGCTACGGCAGCCGGGTGACGCGATTGAGCGCCGGGGCGGGGAGCGGGTTCGCCGCGCTGCTGCGCGCCTTCAGGTAGGTCTCCAGCGCGTCGACGTCCATGGCGCCAGTCAGCCGGTTCGTCCCCTGGGTGAACACCGAGAAGCCATCACTCCCACTCGCGATGTAGTTGTTCGCGGTGACGCGGTAGTTCGCCGCCGGGTCCACCGTCACGCCGTTGATGCGGATGGACGCCGGGTCGACGCGGCTCCCGACGGGCGCCGACGCGCTGAACGAATAGGTGAAGCCCGCCGACGGAAGCAGCATGAGGGTGGCTCCCGACGGCCGCCACTGTTGCTCCAACACGCCATCGATTTGCGCGCCCGTCAGCGTCATGGTGACCAGGCTGTTGCCGAACGGCTGCGCGGTGAAGGCCTCGCCGTAGGTGACCTCGCCCTGGGCGATGTCCGCGCGCACGCCGCCCGGGTTCATGAAGGCCACGTGCGCCCCACCCAGGTTCGCGGGCTTCGTCGCCTCCAGCTGCGAGTCCGCGATGACGAGGCCCAGGGTGGACTGGCCCAGGGAGTCCGACTGGTTCCTGAGCGTCTGCGCCACCCAGCCGATGACCCGGTTGGCCAGGGGCGTGGCGAGCTCCTGGTACTTCGTCACCAGCTCCTTCACCGGCCCGTCCTCCGTCACGTCGCGCGTGACGATGAGGTTGTTCGCCTTCGCCGTCACGACGTCGCCCGTCGCCTTGCTCAACGTCAGGTCGATGTCCGTGACGAGCTGCCCCATCGACGAGGCGCTCGTGACGACCTTGCCATCGATGACGCAGTTGTAGGCCTGGTGCGTGTGGCCGCTGACGACGACATCCACCGCGTCGTTGAGACCCTTGACCAGGCCCACGATGGCACCTGAGATGAGGCCGTCCGCACCCGCGCCCTTGCAATCGTTCACCAGGGAGCCCGGGGTCGCGACTCCGCCCTGGTGCACCACCACGATGATGGCTTCGATGCCCTGCTGCCGCAGCTGGGGCACCAGCGCGTTCACCGTCTGCACCTCGTCCTTGAAGGTGAGCCCCTCCACGCCCGAGGCAATGACACTTCCCGGCGTTTCCTCCAACGTCATGCCGATGAAGGCGACCTTCACGCCCTCGAACTCGCGGATGTCGTAGCGGGGGAACAGCGTGCGGTCCACGCCCGTGGCCACGTTGGCCGCGAGGAACTTGAACTTCGCGCCCGCGAAGCCATCCCCGTCCAGGCAGCCATCCACCGGGTGGCAGCCGCCCGCCTGCATGCGCAGCAGCTCCGTGCTGCCCTCGTCGAACTCGTGGTTGCCCACCGCGACCAGGTCCAGGCCGATGAGGTTCATCGCCTCGATGGTGGGCTCGTCGTGGAAGAGCCCCGACAGCAGCGGGGAGGCGCCGATGAGGTCTCCCGCCGCCACCACCACCGTGTTGGGATTGGTGGCCCGCAGGGCCGCGATGTGCCGGGCGAAGTACGTCACGCCGCCCGCGCTCACCCGCACCGGTCCACCGTCGGGGGCCACGCCCGCCAGAACCTGGCCCGAGGGTGGCTCGAGCTGCCCGTGGAAGTCATTGAAGGCGAGAATCTGCATGCTCACCGTGGTGGGGCCTGAGTCCGGCGTCCCCGCGTCGGGCCTCCCCGCGTCGGGCGTCCCAGCGTCGGGTCTCCCCGCGTCGGGCGTTCCCGAGTCGGGAGCCCCCGCGTCGGGCGTCCCCGCGTCCGTGCCCGCATCCGGGGGCGGCTGCTGGGTGGGGTGCTGCACGCAGCGCTGGTCCTCGCAGGCCCACTCCTTGCCCTCGTCCGGTGCGCCGTTGTCGTAGCGGCAGTCGGTGGCGTTCCGGCAATCGCGCTCATCACCTCCGCAGCCGCCGTGGACGAAGAGGAGCATGCCGGTGAGGAACGCTCCGGCGAGCAGGAAGGGGCTGGGGCGCGCTCCCAGAAGGGACGAGCGCGGTGTGGCTTGAGGCATCGATGGAACTCCAACGCACGGGGGCAAGGAAACCTACCCCGGTTCGTGGATGGATGGCTCGACTTCACGGCGGAACGGTGGAACCCGTGTAGCGACACGGGGTTGCTGCTGTTGCCCTGCTTCAAGGAACGGGCGGCGGTGCTTCGCAGCCGCACAGCAGCAGCTCCGCGGGGCCTCCGGTGCGCCCCACCAGGATGGCCACCTGGCCATGGGCGCGACCGAAGCGCTCCGCCTCCGAGCGAGGCAGTCCCGGGACGAAGAGGCTCTGCTCGGACCAGCTCCCGTCCTCGGCCTCGCCAATGGCGGGGGCGATGACGAAGCCGCCAGCGATCAGCTGGGAAATCAGCCGTTCCTGGGCTCGCTGGTTCTCGTCCTTGCCGCGCGGCCGTGAGCCCGGGTTCCACGCGGTGAGGAACGCCCACTCGCGGTGGCCTCGCGCGCTCAGCTCCGCGTCGAGCGCGGGGTGGAGCCGACCGACTCGCAGCACCTGCTCCACGCCTCCGGTGGAGGCATGCGGACGGATGACGTAGCGCGTGGCCCGATATGCCCCCAACAGCCGCTCCTGGTCGAGCTGTCTCATTCCCGCATTCTCGCGTCGGCGCCGCCTCCGTGTCAGCCCCCCGGGCCTCATCAACGTGAGCCGCGGTGTGTCACATGTCTTCCCCGACACGTGTCTTGAATCACGCAGTGGGCGGAGCGCTCCTGGGGACGCGCGCCGCGAGGGCGGGGGCCAGGTCCGGTCGGGGCGACGCTCCGGGAGCGCGGGCGGCCCGGTCCGCCTTCCGCTAACGTGCGGTGCGTCAGACGCGTGGAGCGCTCCGACGGGAGGCACGAAGATGGATTCGCTGGATGCTCGGTTGGAGCGACTGGAGCGCCGCTGCCGGCGGCTGCAGGGACTGACCTTCTCGGCGCTCGCGGTGGCGGGGCTCGGGCTGGGCGTGGCCGCGCTGAAGCCCGCGCCGACGCTGGGCGGCGGAGAGCTGGTGGCCTCGCGTCTGGTGCTCAACGATGCGCACGGACAGCGGCGCGCGTCGCTCGGACTGGATGACGCCGGCACCACGGGGCTGGTGCTGCATGACGAGGCGGGACGCCCGCGCGCGCTCCTCGGCGTGGCCCAGGACGGCTCGCCCCGGCTGCGCTTCTCCACCGCGGAGGGCGAGTCCCTCGCCGAGCTCACCGTCTACTCGGACGAGGCGCCGCGCCTCACCCTGTCCAAGCCAGGGGGCGTGGACCTGTTCGCGGTGGGCCTCCAGGTGGACGGCTCCTCGCGCCTGGAGCTGGCGGACGCGGACGGCCGACCCCGCGCGATTCTCGGCGCGGACGAGCACGGCTCCCCGGGCCTGCTGCTGGTGGACCGTCGGGGCCAGCCGCGCGTGGAGCTGCGCGTGAGCCCCTCCGAGGGCGCCAGCCTCCGCGTCGAGGGCCGTGACGGCGAGGTCTTCCAGGCGCCCGCCGTCCTTCAGTGATGCGTCACTCCGGCTGGGGCGGGACGACGCGGTATCCGCGCTGGAGCAGGGGCGTGAGTCGGTCGGAGATGTCCCACGACTCCACCACCTTGCCGTCGCGCATCCGGTACAGCGAGTGCCCGTTGAGCGCGAGCGGTCGGGGCTTGCCCGCGTCGTCCAGGTTCAGCGGGTCCGTGCCGGCGGCCTTCCAGTGCACCAGCACCAGGTCCTGGTCCGCCACCACGTGGAGGATGTCGAAGCGCAGGTCCGGGAACGTCTGGAAGGTGGCCTCGGCCTGCTGGAGCACCACGGCCGGGCCCACCACGTCCTTGGGCGCGCCCTGCGAGTGGTCCACGTAGTCCTCGGCGAACAGCTCCGGGACGCGGTCCAGCTTGCGCAGGTTGTAGAGCTCCTCGGTGAGCAGCCGGGCCCGTTGACGGTTCTGCTCCTCCTGCTGTGCGGCGCGCTCCACCGGAGACAGGGACGCACACGCGGACAACATTCCAAGAACGCAGAGCCACAGCGTCGTGGTGGTTTTCATGGCCCGGGAAGCTGGGCAGCCTCCCCGGGCCCGTCAGCCCCCCAGGGCCCGCGAGTGTTCAGCGGGTGTCACAGCTCCCGGCGGCGATGTGGCGCGGCGCGGTCGAGGTCCCGCACCTCCTCGGGGGTGAGCTTCAGCTCCGCGGAGGCCAGCGAGTCCTCGAGCGTGGCGCGTCGGCGGGCGCCCGGGATGGGGACCACGCAGGAGGCCTTGGCCATCATCCAGGCGAGGACCAGCTGGGGGACCGACACCCCGCGCGCCCGGGCCAGCTCCTGGATGCGGGGAATGGCGCCGAGCTCGGCGATGCGGCGCGGTCCTCCCAGCGGGCTCCAGGGGAAGAACGCCAGGCCCTCGCTCTCGCAGCAGGCCAGCACGCCCGTGAACTCCGAGCCGCGCTGCCAGGGGTTGTACTCGTTCTGCACCGAGACGATGGGCACCAGCCGGCGGGCCCGCTGGAGCTGCTCGAGCGAGACGTTCGACAGGCCGATGTGGCGCACCAGCCCGGCGTCCTGGGCCTCGCGCGCCACGGCGAGGCACGACTCCAGGCTGTAGCGCGGGTCCACCGTGTGCAACTGCCACAGCTCGATGGGCCGCTTGCCTCCGAGCGCCTCGAAGCTCTCGCGCAGGGTCCTGCGCAGGTGGTCCGGCTCGCAGAGGACCACCCAGTCGCCGCCCGGACGCACCATGCCGCCCTTGGTGGCGACGATGACGCCCGACGTGTCGCCCGGATACGTCGAGAGCGCCTCGTGGAGGAGCCGCTCGTTGTGGTGGGCGTCGGAGTCATCCCGGCAATAGGAGTCCGCGGTGTCGAAGAGGGTGACGCCCAGCTCCAGGGCCCGGTGGAGCAGGGCGATGGCGTCCTCGCGGGAGGGACGGCCCTCCAGCGAGAGGTGCAGCGCCCCGAACCCCAGGGCGCTCATGGACAGGTTCGTGACTGCGAAGCGACGCGTCCGCATGCGGCTGGCGGCCCTCCCGGGGCGGGTGCTTCAGAGGAAGGTGTTCGGGTTGAGGTGCTTGATGATCATGTTCAGCCGCTGCCCCGACGTCACCACCATGTCCCGGACGAGCGCGTCCGCGGTGGTCTGCTGGTAGGTGGTCCAGGAGGCCTTGCGCAGGGCCTGGGAGATGTTCATCCGCGTGCGCTTGAAGCGCTCGGCCATCACCTCCCGCCCGCTCGGGGCGGCGTCGATGTCCGAGGCGGGGACCTCGAGCCGGGCGGGCACCTCGACGCCGAGCACGCCCAGGGCGTCGCGCGCCGTGCGGACCTCGGCGTCGACGAGGTGCTCGACGATCTTGGGCACGTGCGTGAGCTCCGGCACGGCCAGCGCCCCGCCAAGCTCCCGCGACAGGTCCTCGTCGCTGGCGCGTGTCAGCCGCGCCGCGATGTCCTGGGCCTCGCGGTCATAGAGGTCGAGCAGCAGGTGCACGTAGGAGCCGGGCGGGGGCGGCGCCGGGTCGAAGAGCTTCAGCGTCTGGTTGAGCCAGCCCAGGAACCGCTGTCCGGCCAGCCCCAGCTCGTCCTCGGCCCCTTGCAGCTTCTCGCCCAGGTACGTGGCGCGGTCGAAGGCCTGGCGGATGGAGAGCGGGACATCCACCTGGATGGGGCCGTAGCGCTCCTGCAGGCGCTCCAGGTTCAGGTGGACGCGGCTGAAGAACAGCGCGAGCGCGGTGTAGACGTGCGTCACGCTGATGGAGCGGTTGACCTCCCAGCGGTCGGGCCCCGTCGTGCGGGCGCGGTGCCAGGGCGGGATGATGACGGGGGACTCGGAGGCCTTGTAGCCGCGCCGGAGCATCGAGTGCGTGTGCTCCAAATCCAGGAACTTCTGGTGCAGCGACTCGTGGAGCAGGTACTCGGCGGCGATCCACGGGTTTCGCAAGAGGTGCGGCGCCAGGAAGATGGTCCCCAGCACGTGGGGATTCGTCACGGACGTGAAGATTCCAGACTCGCCCGGCGGCTGCGGCACGTTCGAGTAGATGTCCGAAATCACCACGAGGTGGGTATGGGTCAGCGCGCTCCGGGACAGCTCGGGGAGCAGCTCCTCCAGAAGCTGGGTGCCCAGCCGGAGGTTCTCCAGCTGCTTCGCGTCGGGCGTCAGCGTGGTGATGCGCGGCAGGTGCTCGCGGTACATCTTCTTGAAGCGCCGCCCGAAGACGTCTTCCTGGCGCTCCTCCATCCAGACCCAGCCGTGGTGGGGCTTGTCGCCCAGCCGCTCCAGCCGCGCGCTCGCCAGGGAGAGCGGCGAGGCGCCCGTGCGGCGCGTCAGGTGGTCCGCGCTCACGCGCAGGACCTCCAGGCAGTCCTCGACGTCGTGCTGGGGCATGTGGAGCGTGAAGTGGCCCAGCAGCGTGTGGACCGCGTCACGCACCACCGGGTCTCCGATGATGCGGTAGGCCGTCAGCCCGTCGGACTGCTTCAGCGCGTCGAGGAAGGCCCGGGCCTCCGGCACCGTCGGGGCGAGCATGCCCAGCCGCTGCTCGTAGCGCTCGCGGGTGCGCGCGTCGATGTAGTCCCCATCGCCGAAGGGGCGCATCAGGGCCAGGGACTGCTCCACCTTCTCCAGACTGTTCGGGTCCAATGCCGTTGTGGTCATGTGCATGCCTCGTTGCGTCTTGGGGGTGCGACCCTCGTGTGGAAGGACTTCAGGAATGCGCGCGCTCCGCGAGGGGCTGGCTTCGCGTCAGGGCGTGGAGCTCCAGGCTGGAGGACTCCACCATCCGACGCACCAGCTCGCTCAGGGGCTGATGGGTGCCGGGCTCGCGGGAGTCCCGGAAGCTTGTGGCCGGGACGCTCCGCAGCAGCTGTGAGACGGCCTGGCGCGTGCCCTGGAAGGCGCGGGTGAGCTCCTGCTCGCTGGCCTGGACCAGCCGCTTCAGGGACTCCTCGGTGGGCGCATCGGGGCCCTGGGGGCGCCACCCGGAGTCCCCCAGGCTGGCGGCGAGCTGGCGGGCCGTGTCCAGCTCCTGGGCCAGCAGGGCCGCCAGTCGCTCACGCCGGGCGCGCTCCCAGTCCGGCGCCGCGACCTCCGAGGCGGCGCCCAGCCGGAACCCCGTGCTCTCTCGCGTGTACAGGTCGAGCAGCAGGTGCACGCCGTTGTCCTCGGGCTCCGGGCCCGCGCCCAGCTGCTCGAGTATCTCCAACAGCCAGGCCACCATGCGCTGGCCCGCGACGCGCAGCTCGCCCTCGCCGGTGCGCCGCACCGCGAGGCCCAGGTAGCGGGCCCGCTCGAACGCCTCGTGCTTCAGCAGGGACGGGTCGTAGCCCCACAGGGGGCCGTACCTCGCCTCGAGCTCCGGGAGGCGGCGCTCGAGCAGCTCGAAGTAGAGCGCCAGGTGGACATAGACATGCATCGCCGCGATGGAGCGGCACACCGGCCACTCGTTCGTGTTGTCCGGCAGGGGGCGGTTCCAGAGCGCGCGAACCCGGACGGACTGCTCCGCCTGGTAGTCCTTGCGGAAGACGGCGTGCGAGTGCTGGAAGTCATACCACTTGAGGTGGAGCGCCTCGTGGAGCAGGTGCTCGGCGGCCTTGTATGGGTTTCCGAGGACACCCATGGCGAGGAAGACGGTCCCCGGGATGATGCGGGTGGTGAAGGAGCCGTAGGGGAACGCGCGCTCCCTGTTCTGCCATTGCGTCCGGTCGAGGACGTCCGTCACGGCGATGAGGTGGGTGTGGTCGAGCGCGCTCCGGGTGACGCGCGGCAACAGCTCCTCCAGGATGCTCACCGCGGAGGAGAGGGTGGCGGTCGCGTTGGCGTGGGGCGTGCGCAGCGCGGAGGAGGAGCCCTCGCGCTCGAAGAGGTCGCGGAACCCCTGGCCCCAGGCGTCCTCCTCGCGCTCGTCACACCAGACCCAGCCGTGGTGGAGCTCCGTGCCGATGCGGTGCACCTGGCGCGCGCCGAGGGAGAGCGGTGAGGCGGGGGCGGGCTCGCCCAACAGTCGCGTGGCCTGCTCGAGGAGGTGCAGGGGGCGCGCCAGGGAGGACGGGGTCTGTCCGAGCTGCAGCTCCCCGAGCGTGTCATTGAGCGTGGCGCGGAACACGGGGTCCCCCACGACGCGGAAGCGGGCTTCGGGCGTGGCCTGCTTCATGGCCGTGGCCAGCGGGGCCGTCTGGGGCAGCCGCTCGGCGAGCAGCTCCGCCCGCCGCTGATAGCGGGTCCAGGTGCAGTCGTCGATGTAGCGCCAATCCCCGAACGGGACGTTGCTGGCCAGCGCGCCCTCGATGGACGCGAGCTTCTCCGAGTCATCCATACCCATTCGTCACGTCCGTGAAGTCTGGCGCCGCGCCTGGGTGCGCGGACGGATTGGAGGGGCCGTGCGCGGACGCGGGAGTCCGCAACGGCCTGCTTGCGGACTCCCGCGCGGTCGGCTCAGTGGCTCATCGCCACGTCCGACCTCCGCGATATGTCACGTGTCGGGGCAGACGCTACGGGGCGTTGCGCCCCTGCCCCAGGTTCTCGTTCGCGCTGTACGTGCTGCCGCAGGCAACGTAGGTGCTGCCGCACGTGCCAACGCCCACGCTGGAGACCAGGCCGCCGATGACGGCATCCAGGTCATCCGGCGACAGCTGGGACTCCTGAACCCACGACTCCGTCACCTGCTCACTGCTGATGATGTCCTTCATCATGCACCTCGTGTGCTTTGGGTTGGGGGTGTCGAGAGGAAGCGGAGCTGCTCAGCCCTTGGTGCCGGTGCCGGTGCCGGGCTGCTCCGGCGCCGTGTACGTGCTGCCGCACGACACGTAGGTGCCACCGCACGTGCCAACGGCATCCCGGGAAGCCAGGCCGCCGATGACCACGTCGAGGTCGTCGGGCGACAGCTGGGACTCCTGGATCCACGACTCCGTCACCTGCCCACTGCTGACAATGGTGTCCTTCATGATGCACCTCTTGTGCTTGGGTTTGGGTGCTGCGGTGCATGCCGGGGCTCCGACGCGGGTCGAGACCTGACTCGGAAGACGAGTCAGGTCAGGCAGGTTGGAGATTTTGGCAGGCGCAAGCATTAATCCATTCTTTTGGGGTGCAAGGCAATGGGGGGGGTGTATTGTTTTAGGACTGTCCAGGGTTGAAGACAGTCAAAAGGCGTGGGAGCCGGCAATGGGTATTCGCGGACTCCCACGAGGTCAGCTCAAGGGCTCATCGCCACGGCGGACCACCGCGAGATGGCGCGGGGCGGTTGGGGCCTACGCGGAGCCGGGGCCGGTCGGCACGGGCTGCGTCGGCGTGGGCTGCTGCGGCTGCTCCGGCGCGGTGTACGTGCTGCCGCAGGAGATGTACGTGCTGCCGCAGGTGCCGACGCCCACGCTGGAGACCAGACCGCCGATGACGGCGTCCAGGTCGTCCGGGGACAGCTGAGACTCCTGAACCCAGTTGTCGGTCGACTGCTCGGTGCTGACGATGGTGTCCTTCATGATGCTCCTCTTGCTCTTGGGTTGGGTGCCGCGGTGCGCGCCGATGGGTGATGCCTGTGTTCACGGCGAGCGTGTCGATTATCCACCGCGGGAGAATCCCGGCAATGGGTCATTGTGTGGCTGTCTTGTGTCGTTTGGCTGGATAATTCCGTGGCGGGCAGGGTGGATGGTGAGTGATTGGAGTGCGGGTGGACCCGCGCGTCCAGGTTGACCGAGGGATTGTACTTAGCTGCGACGCGGCATGAATCAGGTGAGTCAGACATGTCTCGGGAAGAAATGTCTGGATGACGCGGGCAGTCTGGCTTCGCCCTCATGTCTCGACTGCGTCTATGATGGCTCGCGTGTCGGGAGCGCCCAGGGCGCGGCCCGTTCGGGGACAGGAGCTCGCCGTGCAGCGCAAGGCATCCATCTTCAGACGCGAGGCGATGGAGCACCACCGGGAGGGGCCGAAGGGGCGCGGCGACGTGCTGCGCATCGCGCCGACGTGGGTCCACCGGGCGTACTGGGTCCTGATGGCGGCGCTCGTGTCGCTCCTGGCGTTCGGCGTGCTGGGCCGCGTGGACGAGTTTGCCTCCGGGCCCGCGCTGGTCCGGGTGACGGAGCTGACGCCGCTGGTGAGCCCGGCGGCGGGCGTGGTGGCGCACGTGCGCGTCCAGCCCGGCCAGAAGGTCCAGGCGGGCCAGGCCCTGGTGGGCCTGGTGCACGCGCCGGCCTCACCCGCGCAGGTGGTGTCCCAGCGGGAGCTGACCGCGCCCTTCGAGGGCGTGGTGAGGGACGTGGACGCGCGGCCGGGGCAGCGGCTGGAGCCGGGACAGCGGCTGCTCTCCCTGACGGCGCGCGAGGCGCCGATGACGCTCAACGTCTTCCTGCCGGGCAGGTTCCAGCCGCTCCTGCGGCCGGGGATGGCGCTGCGCGCCGAGCTCGAGGGTTTCGAGCGCTCCTATCAGGACCTGGTCATCGCCTCCGTGGGAGACCAGCTCATCGCCCCGGGCGAGCTCAAGCGCTACCTGGGCTCGGAGCTGGAGGGACGCGGGGGGACGGCGGAGGCGGTGGTCCTGGTGACGGCGCGCCTGCCGGGGCCCACCTTCCAGAGCCAGGGACTGTCCTTCGGCTATGTCGACGGGATGCCCGCGCGCGCGCAGGTCCGCGTGCGCTCCGAGCGTCTCTTCATGCAACTGCTGCCCGGCTTGAGAGGACGGTTGTAGATGGCGACGGAGAAGAAGCCAGGGCTCCTGGAGCGCTTTCCCGCCTTCCGGCGCGTCCGCTCGGGCCGCTTGCACCGACGCATCCCGGAGGTGCGCCAGATGACCGTGGCCGACTGCGGCGCGGCGTGTCTGGCCATGGTGCTGGGCTACCACGGGCGGACGATGAGCCTGGAGGAGGTCCGCACGGCGACGGGCGTGGCGCGCGACGGCACCAGCGCCCGGGCCATCCTCGACTCGGCGCGCCGGCTGGGGCTGCGCGGCCGCGGCGTCTCCATCGACCTGGACCGGCTGCCCTACCTGCCGCCGGGCACCATCCTGCACTGGCGCTTCTCGCACTACGTCGTGCTGGAGCGACAGGTGCCCGGCGGCGTGGCCATCGTCGACCCGGAGCAGGGCCGCCGGGTGGTGACGATGGAGCAGTTCAGCCAGTGCTTCACCGGCGTGGCGCTGCTGCTCGAGCCCGCCGACGACTTCACCCCTGGCTCGACGCGGCGCGGGACGTGGCGCTACCTCTGGCCGATGCTGCGCGAGTCGGGGACGCTCAGCCGCATCGTCGTGCTGTCGGGCGCGCTGCAGCTCTTCGCCCTGGGGCTGCCCCTGTTGACGGGGATGGTGGTGGACCGGGTGGTGCCCCGGGCGGACTACGGGCTGCTGGGGGTGCTCGCGGCGCTGATGGGCACGCTGCTGCTGTTCCAGTTCCTCGCGTCCCTGGTTCGCTCCCAGCTCCTGCTGGAGCTCCACTCGCGCATCGACTCGGCCGTGACGCTCGGGTTCCTCGAGCACCTGGTCAGCCTGGCCTATCCCTTCTTCCAGCTGCGCCCGGTGGGCGACCTGGTGATGCGGCTCAACATCCAGACGCGGGTGCGCGACATCCTCTCCAGCGCCGCCGTGTCGGGCCTGCTGGATGGCTCGCTGGTCCTGCTCAACCTGGGCGTGCTGCTGGTGGCGGACGTCCGGCTGGGCGTGCTGGTCGTCGGTCTGGGCACGGCGCAGCTGGTGGTGCTGCTGGCGGGGCGGCGCTGGCTCAAGAGCCTGATGTCGCGCTACCTGGAGCTGGATGCGAAGAACCAGGACTACCAGATTGGGATGCTGTCGGGGATGCAGACGCTCAAGGCGTTCGGCGTCGAGCAGGACGCCGTGCAGCACTACTCCAGCTTCTACGTGGACCTGCTCAACGTCGCGCTGGAGCGGGGGCGGCTGAGCGCCTGGCTGGACTCGTTGAACGCCTCGTTGCGGATGGCGTCACCGCTGGTCGTGCTCTGTGTCGGCGCCTACCAGGTGATGGAGGGCCACCTGTCCCTGGGCGGGATGCTGAGCCTGAGCGCGTTGTCGGCCACGCTGCTGGCGTCGCTCTCGGCGCTCGTCGCCACGGGGGGACAGCTGCAGTACCTGGGCAGCTACCTGGAGCGCATCAACGACGTGATGGACACCCCGCCCGAGCGGGACCGGCAGAGCCTGGGCGCGAGCCGGAAGCTCGACGGGAACATCGAGCTGAAGGCGGTGTCCTTCCGCTACCACCCCACGTCCCCGCTGGTGGTGCGGGACGTCTCGCTGCGCATCGACAAGGGGCAGCTCGTCGCCATCGTCGGGCGCTCCGGCTCCGGCAAGAGCACCCTGGCCAACCTCATGCTGGGGCTCTACCTGCCCACCGAGGGGCAGGTCGCCTACGACGACGTGGACCTGGCGCGGCTGGACCTGCATGACGTCCGGCGGCAGATGGGCATCGTGCTCCAGGACCTGTCGCTGCTGGGGAGCACCCTGCGGGACATCATCGCGGTGGGCAACCCGGAGGTGTCCCTGGAGCGCGTCACGGAGGCCGCGCGCCTGGCGCAGATCCACGACGACATCATGGCCATGCCCATGCAGTACGACACCCCGGTGGCGGACCGGGGGCAGTCCTTGTCGGGCGGGCAGCGGCAGCGCCTGGCGCTGGCCCGGGCCCTGGTGCGTCAGCCCTCGGTGCTCTTGCTCGACGAGGCGACGAGCGCGCTGGACGCGGTGACGGAGCAGCAGGTCCAGCAGGCCATCGCCACGCTGGACTGCACGCGCATCGTCATCGCCCACCGGCTGAGCACGGTGCGCCGCGCGGACGTCATCTTCGTGATGGACGAGGGGCGCGTGGTGGAGCGAGGGACCCACGAGGAGCTGCTCGCGGGGCACGGCGTCTACGAGCAGCTCGTCCGCGCCCAGATGGAGCGCCCCCAGGCCCTGGCCGGTTGAGGGCTACTCGTTGCGCAGCGCGACCACGGGGTCCAGGCGGGTGGCGCGCCAGGCGGGCACGAGGCTCGCCAGCAGCGCCACCAGCCCGAGCGTGGTGGCCACCGCGACGTAGGTGAGGACGTCGGTACGCTCGACGCCGAAGAGCATGTTGCGCAAGAGCTGGCTCGCCACGAAGGCCAGCACGGTGCCGAGCAGCAGCCCGATGCCCGCCAGCCGCAGGTACTGGCGCACCACGAGCCGGACGACGTCGAGCCGCCCGGCGCCGAGCGCCATGCGGATGCCGAACTCGCGCGTGCGGTGGCTCACCGAGTGCGCGACGACGCCGTAGATGCCGAGCGTCGCGAGCGCCAGGGCCAGCAGGGAGAAGCTGGCGACGAGCACCATGTAGAAGCGCGGCTGGGCCACGGACTGGGCCAGGACACTGTCCATGGTGCGCACGTTGGCGACCGGCAGGTCCTTGTCGAGCGCCTGGACCTCGCGGCGCACCAGGGCCGCCAGCGCCAGCGGCTCCGAGTCGGTGAGCACGGTGAGCTTCATGGCGTTGGCGCGCGCCTGGGCGAACGGGACATACACCTCCGTGGTGGGCCGGTGCTTGATGCCCCCGTGGAGGACGTTGCCCACCACGCCCACGATTTCCCCGCCGAAGCGCCCGTTGCCGAAGTCCACGCCCAGCTCCACCCGGCGCCCGAGCGGGTCCTCCCCGGGCCACAGCCTGCGCGCGGCCTCCTCGTTGATGAGTACCGCGCGCGTGCCCTCGACGGCGCCGTCCTGGCTCGTCAGCGCGCGGCCCCGGTGCACGGGGATGCGCAGCGTCTCCAGGTAGCCCTCGGTGACCAGGCGCACGTTGACGATGGCCTCCTGGCCCGGCACGGGCGGCGGGCGGGCCAGGTCCTGCAGGGGCGACGCCATGGCGCTCCCCGTCAAGGGCAGGTGGATGGCCAGCCCCGCGTGCTGGACGCCGGGCAGGTGGCGCACCCGCTCCAAGAGGGTGTCGTAGAAGGACTGCACCGCCGGGCTCCCCCAGGGATAACGGCTCTCCGGCAGCGCCAGGTCCAGGGTGAGGACACGGTCCGTCTTGAAGCCCGGGTCCACCTGCTGGAGCTTCAAGAAGCTCTTGAGGAGCAGGCCCGCGCTCACCAGCAGCACCACCGCCAGCGCCGTCTCGGCGACGACCAGGCCCGCGCGCGCGTGGCGTCCCCGGAGGCTCCCCCCCGCGCCCGCGCCGCTCTCGCGCAGCGCCCGGTCCAGGCCGACGTTGGAGCCCTGCAGGGCCGGAATCAGGCCGAAGAGCAGCGCGACCAGCAGCGCGAGCGCGGTGGTGAACAAGAGCACCGGCCCGTCGATGGCGACCTGCTCCAGCCGCGGGATGTCCCCCGGGCCCATGCCGACGAGCAGGTCCAGGCCCCACCGGGCCAGCATCACTCCCGCAGCGGCGCCGACGAGCGCCAGCACGACGCTCTCCGTGAGCAGCTGCCGGATGATGCGACCCCGGCCGGCGCCCAGGGCCAGCCGCACGGAAATCTCACCCTCGCGGCTGACGCCGCGCGCCAGCAGCAGGTTGGCCAGGTTGGCGCACGTGATGAGCAGCACCATGCCCACCGCGCCAATCAGGACCAGGAGCGCGGGCTGGACCTGGCCGACCAGCTCCTCTCGCAAGGGGATGAGGCGCAGGCCCAGGTCGGTGTTGGACTTGGGGTGCTGCTGCTCGAGCTCGCGGGCGATGGCGCTCACGTCCTGGCTGGCCTGCGCCAGCGTCATGCCGGGCTTGAGCCGTCCATAGACATTCAGCCAGTGGGAGCCGCGGTTCTCCGGGTTGAGGAGGTCCCCCTCCCAGGTGACGGGGACCCAGAGCTGCGCCTTGTTGGGGAAGTCGAACTCGCGGCGCGCCACGCCGACGACGGTGTGGGGCGTGCCCTCCAGGGTGATGGTGCGACCGACGACCTGGGGGTCCCCCGAGAAGCGCCGCTGCCAGAGGGTGTGGCCCAGCACCACCACCTGGCTCTTGCCGGGCTGGTCCTCGTCGGGGAGGAGGCCCCGGCCGAGCAGGGGCTGCACGCCCAGGACGCGGAAGAAGTCCGCGGTGATGCGCGCGCCCAGCAGTCGCTCGGGCTCGCCCTCGGGGCCCGTCAGGCTGATGTCCGTGGAGCTGACGGCGGCGAGACCCGAGAAGGAGTGGTTCTGGGATTGGATGTCGCGGAAGTCGAGCGCGGAGGAGGGCAGCGTGCCGCCCCGCCTGGGCGTGTGCTGCACATGGACGAGCTGGTCGATGTCCGCCATGGCGAACGGGCGCAGCAGCACCGCGTTCACCACGCTGAAGATGGCGGTGTTGGCGCCCAGGCCGAGCGCCAATGTCAGCACACAGATGAGGGTGAAGGCCGGGTTCTGGATGAGCTTGCGAATGGCCTGACGCACATCTTGGCGAGTCGTGTCCAATGCCTTCTCCAGTCCTGGGATGCGGTCATGCTCGACCCGCGCGAGGCCGAGCATCACCGCAATGCCACACGTCCCGGACCGTGAAGTCAAACGTCAGGCGGACAAATGCCCCAGGCCGATGGGCGCCGCGATGCACGTGTCCGGAATGCCGAAGGCATCCACCAGCGCCACCGCGTCCGGCCGCAGCTCCGTGCACAGCTTCACGACCTCCTTGCGGATGGCCAGCGCCTTGGCGCCCTCCATCAGGCTGTTCTCCTGGAACCAGCCGCTCGCGGCCTCCAGGCAGGACAGGCCGTAGAGGTCGCACAGCCGCCCGAGCACCACCTTGAGGCCCGGGTCCTGGACCGCGTTCACCCCGTGGATGAACTGCTCGAGCACCACGCGCTCGATGTGCGCGTGCGCCAGGGCGACCAGGTGCGCCTGGACCTGGTTGAAGGCGGCGAAGGCCTCCACGCCCGCCGTCAGCCGCTTGCGGATGCGCCGCGCCACCGAGGCGAGCAGGTCCTCCTCGCGGTAGCGCAGGAAGCGCAGCTGGAAGTCGTCGTCGCGCAGGTGCTCGCTGCCCGTGCGCCGCGCGGCGATGGGGTTCTTGTCCGCCATGGCCGTGGCCTTGTCCGCGATGAGCTTGAGCACCGCGTACACCCGGTCGTCCTCGAAGCGCTGGCGGTAGTCCGTCAGCAGGCTCTTGGCGACCAGCTGCATCAGCACCGTGTTGTCGCCCTCGAACGTGGTGAAGATGTCCGTGTCGTCCTTCAGTGCCGACAGCCGGTTGGCCTCCAGGTAGCCCTGGCCGCCGCACGCCTCGCGCGCCTCCTGGAGCACCGCCGTGCAGTTCCAGGACGCATACGCCTTGAGGCCCGCCGCCAGCGCCTCCACCTCCATGGAGTCCTCCTCGGTGCGCTTCACGTAGCGCTCCACCAGGTGCTCCAGCGCGAAGTCGAGCGCGTACGTCTTCGCCAGCGGCTTGAGCAGCCGCAGCTGGTGCGTCTGGTGGTCGAGCAGCCGCACCTCGGGCGCGCCCGGCGGGCCGAACTGCCGGCGCAGGTCCCCGTAGCGCACCGCGATGGTCAGCCCGCTCTTGGCCGCGCTCAGGGACGCGCACGCCACGCTCACCCGGCCCGCCACCAGCGTGCCCAGCATGGTGAAGAACCTGCGCCCGTCGCTGGAGATGGAGCTGGTGTACTCGCCCTCGGCACTGACCTGTCCGAAGCGGTCCAGCAGGTTCTCCCGGGGCACGCGCACGTGGTCGAACCAGATGCGGCCGTTGTCCACGCCGTTGAGCCCCATCTTCCGGCCGCAGTCCTCGATGCGCACGCCGGGCAGCACCTGGCCGCGCTCGTCGCGCAGCGGCACCAGCAGCGCGTGCACGCCCAGCCCCTTGCCGCCGACCTCCAGCTGCGCGAACACCGTGGCGATGCGCCCGTGGCGCGCGGCGTTGCCGATCCACTCCTTGCGCGCGCCCTCGGACGGGGTGTGCACGATGAAGTCGCCGGCCTCCGGGTCGTAGCGCGCCACCGTCTCCACGTCGCGCACGTTGGAGCCGTGGCCCAGCTCGCTCATGGCGAAGCAGCCGGGCAACTCCAGCGTGGCGACCTTGGGCAGGTACTCGCGGTGGTGCCGCCCGGTGCCGAGGAAGAGGATGCTCGCGCCGAACAGGCCGAAGTGCACGCCCGCCTTCACCACGAGGCTCAGGTCGAAGAGGGCGAGCGTCTCGAACGAGGCGATGAAGGCGCCCAGGTCCGCGCCGGCCTCGTCGCCCTCCGGGAACGCGATGCGGCCCAGGCCCTGGTCGGCCAGCTGCTTGAGCCAGGCGAAGACCTGCTCGCGCTGCTTGTCCGTGTCCAGCGTGCGTTGGTAGCGGAAGGTCGGGTCCTCCAGCCACTTGCGCACCTGGGCGCGGACCTCCGGGTACTTGCGGTCCAGCACCGCGCGCAGCGCCTCGGGGGCGAAGGAGGTGGGCTCGGTGGGGCCGATGCGGCGCGGCTCGTGCGCGGCGGAGGGCACCAGGGCGCGGACGGCCTCGCGTCCGGAGACGCCCAGCACGGCCTCCAGCGAGGCCAAGGCGCCCACCAGCTCCGGCATGCTCGAGGGCAGCTCCCTCGAGTCCGCGACGAGCTCCGTGAGCTTCGCGCCCAGCTCGGAGAGGCTCTCCTGGGGGCTGAGCTTCAGGCGCTCGGCGGCGGCGCGGATGTGCTCGCGCACCAGGGCCAGCTCGTTGGAGCTGGGCGGCATCAGCGGATCCAACCAGCGGGCGAGCACGGTGTTGGAGCGCAGGTCCAACCACGGCTGGGCGCGCGCGGCGGTGCCCAGCATCCGAATCTCCGCGGGCGTCAGCTCACCGTCCGTCCAGGCCACGTACAGCATGGGGACCAGGGGGGCCAGGCGGGGCAGCGACAGCAGCTCCTTCGCGGTTGGACGAATCTCTTCCACCATCGGTCGGCTCTCCAGCAAGCGAGGCAAGAGGCCCAGTGTGGCCAGCCCGGTGCCGGGCGGCAATGGGAGAGAGCACCTGCCTGTCGGGCAGGCGGCCAGGCCCTGCATGCCGGGGCCGGAAAGTGTCCCTAGCTTGCCACGTCATGGACGAGCCCCAGGACCTCTCGGAGATGGAGATTCTTCCCCAGCCCGGCGCCCACGGCTTCGATGCGGGGAGCGAGCGCGGCAAGCACGAGATGAAGGGGCCCTTCGAGCTGCCTCCTGGGCCTCAGGGCTTCTCGTTCTCTCTTTATCAGTCCACCGGCGCGGCGCTCATGACGGGCCACCGTCTGGAGCTCCTGGACAACGGCGCGGTGTTCGACCGCATGGTGGAGGACATCCGCGCGGCGCGGGAGAGCGTCCACATCCTGGTCTACATCTGGCGGCCCTGCGACGTGTCGGACCGCATCATCGACGCGCTGGTGGACCGCGCCCACGCGGGCGTGGCGTGCCGCGTGGTGGTGGACCCGGTGGGCAGCGAGGAGCTGCGCGGGGACAAGGACTTCGACCAGAAGGTGGAGAAGGTGCTCTCGGCCGCGGGCGTGGAGGTGCACTACTACCGGCTGCTCGCGGGCAAGGTGATGGGGCGGCTGCTGGGGCGCTCGCACCAGAAGCTGGTCATCATCGACGGACGCATCGCGTACACGGGTGGCTTCGGCTTCTGGAAGGTGTGGGAGGGAGACGGGCTGTCGCCGGAGGAGTGGCGCGACACCAGCGTGCGGGTCGAGGGGCCGTCCGCGCGCGACATGCAGCTGTCCTTCTCGCGCTACTGGCAGGAGTCGGGCGGTGGGCTGCTGCCACCGGACACCTTCCCGGAGCCGATGCTGGTGGGGGACGCCGAGGCGTGCTTCGTGGAGAGCGCGGGCAAGCTGGGCATCACCGACGCGGAGCGGATGGTGCGCATGGTCATCGCCGCCGCGCGCGAGCGCCTGTGGATCGCCAACGCGTACTTCTCACCGCCCAACGAAATCCTGGAGCAGCTGGAGGAGAAGTGTCGCCAGGGCGTGGAGATTCGCGTGCTGGGGCCGGGGCCCGTCCACGACGTGAAGGTCATCCGCGCCTCACAGCGCTCCACGTACGAGCGACTGCTGGAGGCGGGCGTGCGCATCTACGAGTACCAGCCGTCGATGATGCACGCGAAGACGATGATCGTGGACGACTGGCTCGCGGTGGTGGGCTCGACGAACCTGGACTCGCTGTCGCTCAACAAGCTGGGCGAGGGCTCGCTCATCATCCACGACCAGGAGTTCGTCCGGAAGATGGAGCGCTGCTGGGCGAAGGACCTGCGCGTGTCCAAGGAGATCTCCCTGGAGAACGGCGGGCGCACCAACCCGTGGCGGCGACTGGCTCGCCGGGCCACGCAGCTGGTGGGGCACGACCGGTAATCGTCAGCGAGGGTTCGTCACGCCGACCTGTCGGCAGGCGCTGAGCACCGGGCACGTGGAGCACCTGGGGCGCGAGCCCGTGCACACGTGCTTGCCGAAGGGCACCAGCAGGCGGTTGAGCTCCACCCAGTACCTGCGCGGGAGCTGGGTCTCGAGCGCGGCCATGGTGGCCTCGGGCGTGGTGGCCTTCACGTAGCCCCAGCGGTTCGTCACGCGGTGCACGTGGATGTCCACGCTGATGGCCTCGTGCCCGCAGGCGATGCCGAGCGCCAGGTGCGCGCACTTGGGGCCCACGCCCTTTTGAAGGACTGGAGGACCCGGGCATCGCGGGGCAGGGCGCCCGCGAACTCGTCCCGCGTGCGCACGGCGATGGCGTGGAGTTGATGGGCCTTGGCTTCGTGGAAGGTGACCGCCATCCAGTCCCCCTCCTTGTCCGGGAAGATGGGGACAGGGAGGAGCACTGACCCGAAGGGGCTCAGGGGACGGTGGCAGGGCAGGGGGG
>NZ_SRLW01000629.1:0-1417 GCF_006518215.1 Myxococcus sp. AB025B | reverse complement strand
CTGCTACAGGTGTTCGGCTTGCTCCGGAATCGGTGTTCGGCTTGCTCCGGAATCGGTGTTCGGCTTGCCCCGGAGAGGGTGTTCGGCTTGCTCCGGAGAAGGTGATCGGGATCGTCCGGAGCACGCACCTCGCGGATGTCCTCGACGCGCTGGAGCAACAACCTCAGCTTGCAAGCCTCCTATCGACTCACGGCAAGAGACAGTTGATGGTGGCCTTTGCCGATGTCACCACCAGCTTGCTGGGCATCAAGCAGTTCGGAGGGAGCGAATTGGCAGCGGTATCAGTGCTGATGGGCGAAGAAGCTCACTCCCCACTCAGGGACTCGGATGCCCTGACTGACTGCGTGGAGCGATGGAAGAACGCACGCCGGGAGGCCAAGGGAGTACGCGAACTTCTCCAGCAACTTCTCGCCCCGGCACTTCAACCTGCGGGCGTGATCTCCACTTCCACGACCTCACCCGTGGAAGCAGGGAGTCCGAGCATGACCACTCCCCCAGCATCTCCCCACCCGGATGAGAACACCGGGGAGACCGAATAGCAGCATCGCCGGTTCATCTCCCTGGGAGAGCAAAGAGCCACATTAACGGGCCATCTCCCGGGGAGATGATCGGGGTAAGTTGCCTTCTGACCCCAACTTCACGGCGGCTCAGCTGAATCGCAGTCTTCCTCATGACCTGACGCAAGTGAGTTCAGCGTCCGAATGAGGAGACACACCGTTGAGCCATCTACTTCAACCACACGTCCCAACCTGGCAGCGTGGTTCCCCCCAACCGGGAGAACCCTCCAGGGGGGCTTCCAGGGGCGACAGTACGATCTGGGGGCGGGCTGGCATTCCCCCAAGAAGCACTCTCGGACACCCCCGTCCTGCCACCTGCCCCCTTTTCTTCGAGGGAGAAGAGGCGCTGAGCTGTCCGGACACGTTGCAGGCCCGTCCCATGGCGGGAACTGTTCGTTCCCGACGCCTATCCTCCCGGAATCCTTGGGAGATTTGCCATGGATGATGCCTTTATCCGGGCTCACGAAGGCGTACTCGTGTCCAGCACGCTGGAACCGCCCAAGAGAGGGGCGCGCCAGGTCGGCGACGCGCTCATCCTCGGCTTCGACGTGGAGTGGGATTCGCACCACCCGGGCCGCAAGCTTCTTTCGGTGCAGCTCGCTGGGATGCGCGACGGGCAGGCGGTGTCCCACGTCTTCGACCCGCCGGGGGCGCATCTCACGGTAGACGACCTCGTGATGATGGTGCGCGAGTTCATCGCCCGCCATGGGCTCGTGGTGCCCGTGCGCAAGAACGGTCAAGTCCCGAATCGTGTGTAGTTGGTTCGGAGGGGGTTCGGGGGAGGAATGCTCCTTGGCGGGGTCATGCAGCGGTGTCTGAGTTTGACTTCAGCAGGGACATATCGAGGTAGCGGCGGTCGT
>NZ_SRLW01000628.1:0-1424 GCF_006518215.1 Myxococcus sp. AB025B | reverse complement strand
ACGGGCCCGAGGAAGTCGAGGCAGCCCTCGCGCAGCGTGCGCCAGAAGCGCTCCATCTTCCCGCGTGCGGGGGCGTCGTAGGGCCTGGCGTGCAAGAGGGAGGTGCCGATGCGAGCGCACGCGGTGGCGAGTGTCTCGCCCCGGTACGTGGCGCCATTGTCCAGGTAGAGGGCGTCCGGAGGGCCATGCTTGCGCAGGGCGCGCACCATGAGGCCCAGCATGTCCACCTCGCGCTCGGTGTGGTGGGCCTCCAACGCCACGACGTACCGACTCGCGTCGTCCAGCAGCGCGTGGATGCGCAAGGGCCGCACCTTGCCCCCGACGGTGAGTCCAGGCCCGTGACACACGTCCGCGTGCCACAGGGCCATGGGGCGCTCGGCCTGCCAGCGCAGACGTGTCTTCGTTCCGCTGCCGTCGCGCATCCCGACGCGGTCGAGTCCTGCTTGCACGAAGAGGCGGCGCACCGTCGTCGCCGAGACGGCGTCCCTCTCCAGCCGGCCATCGGTGACGAGGGTGCGCAGGATGAGCGCCACGGACGCGGATGGATACTCCCGCCGGATGTCGAGCAGCAGCTCGCGCTGGGCCGCCGAGAGCTGCTGGGCCCGGCCCTTGTCGCTGCGTCCGCGCGGGGTGAGGCCTGAGAGGCCGCGCTTCTTGTACGCGTAGTACCAGCGCTCGAGCGTGGCCGCCGAGTAGCAGCGGCTCACCTCGGCGCCCGGCGGTACGAAGCGCTGCTGGGTGAGGGACTCGAGCGCCGAGGCGAGCTGGCCTCGGTCCATCTGCGCTTGGGTGAGGGCGCCGATGACTCCGTGGCGAAACACCGCCACCGCCTCGGCGTGGGACTTCGGGGTGAGACTCTTCATTTCGCGCGGACTTCCCATGCCGCCCCCTCATCCCGACATGGGCCTCTTGGGAGGGCAGACGCCTACCGTCCCGCCGCAGGCAGGGCTTCGAGGACGGGGCGTGTCGGGTGGGACAGACTTCCGTGAGGGGCGCGCCGATGGCCGTGGAGCAAGCCCCTCAGTGAGCGCGCTCGGCGCCCCGGAACGCGCAAGCGGACAGCGATGGCGGTCCGGTCGCCGGGAGCGCGAAGGCGGCGACTGTCGTCGCCGCTCGTGAGGCCACTGCTCGCGCCGTCCAGTCCGTGGGCGCCGGCCGCACGCAGCACAGCAGTGCCCCGCGCCTGGCCTCCCCGGCCCAGCGGCAGAGGGAGTCCCAGCGCCCGACGCTCCCGGGTCCCACCACGGCCCACGGACTGACGCGTCGGCGTACCTCCGCGGCTGTCAGCGACTCGAGACCCCACAGGGCGAGCGCCCAGGCGACGGCCGCGAGCGAATACAGCTTCCTGGCCAGCACCTGAGAGGGAACGACTGTCTGCGACACGCCACACCTACGGCAGCGGTAGCGTCGCACGCGCAGCTCCA
>NZ_SRLW01000627.1:0-1426 GCF_006518215.1 Myxococcus sp. AB025B | reverse complement strand
GTGGGGGGCACGGGTGGAGCGAGGCTCTAGCAATCGATTCTCGCCTCGGTCAATTCTTCGATGGGCAACGCACGGCGGGACTGCCAACCTGTCGCCCGCTCGACACGTCTGATGGCGGCGGTGCGAGCGCTCGTGACGAGCAGTACGAGAGGGAAGCCGCCGGGCCCCGCGTGGCGTTGAAGGAAGTCATGTCTGTTGATTTGAAACCCTTGGAGCTCAACACTCCTGCCTCGGATGACTGGGTTCCCTCGCTGGAGGACACGCCGTACCAGCGCCTGGGCGGCGCGGAGGCGGCGATGGCGCTGGCGGGCGCGTTCTATGACGCGATGGATGCCCACGAGCCCGCCCTGGCGAAGCTGCACGAGCTGGATGCGGACGGCCGGGTGAACCCTGGCACGCGTGAGCGCTTCGGCCTGTTCCTCATGGGCTGGCTGGGAGGGCCCCAGCATTACGCGGAGCGCCATGGGCACCCGCGGCTGCGCATGCGTCATGGGCATGTGCCCGTGGACCTCTCCATGAGGGACGCCTGGCTGCGGGCCATGCAGCGCGCCATGGATGCCCGGGGCGTGACGGGTGGCCTGCGGCGCTTCCTGGACGAGCGCTTCGCCCAGGTGGCCGACTTCCTGCGCAACACCGAGGGCTGAGCCTCCCTTCGCCGTCGACTTGCGGAAAAAAGCACGGGCGTTTAGAAAGGCTCCATGCGCAAGGGCGAGCTCACCCATCAGGCGATTCTCGAGCGGGCCATCCAGCTCGCCAGCCGGGTGGGCCTGCAGGGGCTGAGCATCGGCGGGCTGGCGGAGGAGTTGCAGCTCTCCAAGAGCGGCCTGTTCGCGCACTTCCGTTCCAAGACGTCGCTCCAGGTGGAGATCCTCGAGGCGGCCACGGCGCTGTTCACCGAGCGCGTCATCCGTCCGGCGCTGATGCAGCCGCGCGGCGAGCCCCGGGTGCGGGCGCTGTTCGAGAACTGGCTGACGTGGGAGCGGGAGCTGGTGCCGGAGGGCGGGTGCATCTTCGTCGCCGCGGCGACGGAGCTGGATGACGCCCCGGGCCCCGCGCGCGACAGGCTGGTGCAGACCCAGCGCGACTGGATGGACTGCCTGGCCCAGGCCGCGCGCATCGCCGTGGCCGAGGGGCACTTCCACAAGGACGTGGACGTGGAGCAGTTCGCCCACGACGAGAACGCCCTGCTGTTGGGCTTCCACCACGCCGCCCGGCTCCTGAAGGAGCCCCGCGCGGAGACCTGGGCCCGCCGCGGCTTCGAGGCCCTGCTGCGCGCCGCCCGTCCCACGGGCTCCTGACTTCTTCAAAGGCTCTGTGTCCCTCCGAGGAGGACCTCGTCATGGCGGAAAATAGCACGAACGTTCGCGTTAAACTGGCGAAGTGGGGAATGCGTGCGGCGGCGTTGGGGGCGGGGACGGTGGCGCCC
>NZ_SRLW01000626.1:0-1430 GCF_006518215.1 Myxococcus sp. AB025B | reverse complement strand
CGCCTCCCCCTCCCGCCTGCCCTCCGGTGCGACGGGGGAGCCCCGGTCCGCACGCTGTCCAGGCACTCAGGTGCCCCGGGCCCGGGACCACTCCTCGCGGTTCCAGCCGTTGCGCAGGTAGCGTTCACGCTTCGACTCGGGGAGCGCCTCCCAGGCCACTCCCCGAGCCAGCTCCGGCGGCGTGTCGAAGAGGCCCACGTGCTGGCGGTCCACGGCCTCCGTCGCGCGCTTCGCCGTGAGGCCCTTCATCTCGTAGCCCAGCCGCAGCTCGGCCTTGTTGCCCTGTCCCTTCACGTCGACGAAGACGCCCCCGCCGAACTCCGCCTCCCTCAGGTTCAGCTTGCTGTAGCTGCCCGCGTGCTTGCCCACGCCGACGGACAGCTTGAGGTCGCCGTCCGAGGAGTGGCTCACCGAGAACAGGCCCAGGTCCACCTTCACCTCCGACTGGAGCTGGCCCTTCGAGTCGCGCGTCACCTCCAGCCCCACGGGTCCGCCCTTGAGCGCCACGCCGCCCGAGGACTTCAGGTCCACGCGGCCCCGCGAGTCGAGCCGCGCCTCGCCGCCCACGAGGAGGTGGTCGTGCTGCAGCTCCGCCTTGCCATTCAGGGAGAAGGTGCCGCCGGGGCGCTCGCCGAGCAGCTCGCGCTGACGGGCGTTGATGGCCTGGTAGACCCAGCCCGTGGACCCCGCGGTGCCCACCGCCAGGCGCCACTCCTTCGCGAGCGCCTCCCGCCGGGGGTCCTCGCGCGACAGCCCCAGCATCGAGTCCGACAGCCGCGCCTCCCGGGGTGGGCCCAGCTTGCGCAGCTCGGGGAGCCCCTGGGACTGCTCGACGGCCTGGACGTAGCGGCCGAGATAGGCGGCGTGGTCGGCCAGGTACGTCCTGCCCGCGGTGACGGCGTGCTCGCTCACGGCCTGGCGCAGCGAGTCCGGCAGGGACATGTCATCGCGGAAGAAGGCGGGCCTGCCCGGGTAGCCCAGCGGTCCCGACTCGGGCTCTCCCGCGAGCCGCTGGAGCGTGCCCTTGGCGTGGGCCTGCTCCAGGAAGGACGCGCGCGCCTCGGGGGTCTGCTCGGCCAGGAAGGTCTTCAAGAGGCCCTCGCGCTCCATCCGCTCCAGGGTGGCGCGGTAGCCGTCCGGCGGGAGCTGCCCCAACAACGTGTGCACCGCGCGCACGTCCGCGTCGCTGACCGTCCAGTCGCCGAGGCTCCGCGTCAGTCTCGACTGAAGGTCCCGGTAGACGTCCGCGGGGACCTCCGCGCCCCGGGCCCGGAGCCTGCCACCCAGCGCCGTCAGCTCTCCGGCCGACACGGTGGGGCCGGTGTCCCGGGACGTGCTCCCTGGCTTCGGAGGGGACGGGGACTTCGAGGTGGGCTCCTTGAACGGCTGCACCGCGTTGCGCTCACGGGCGGCCGGGGTGGGGGGATGAG
>NZ_SRLW01000625.1:0-1431 GCF_006518215.1 Myxococcus sp. AB025B | reverse complement strand
GGCGAGCCAGGGGATGCAAGGCAGGAGCGAGCGTCACCACATCGCCACGAACAAGAACGACGTCTCCACCGTGCGCGGCGGCCCCTGGTCACCGCGATTCCGCGAGCTCTTCCAACGGGCCGGGATGCAGCTCAAGGACCCCGAGAACATCGTCGAGGTCGTCGGTCACAAGGGGCCTCATCCCGAGCGATATCATCGGTTCGTCATGGGGCGGCTGGCGAGGGCATTGGGGAACTGCCGGAGGGTGGTAGATTGCCGGAAACGACTCACCAGCGAACTGGCGCTTCTCGGCAAGGATGCCCAGACCCCAGGTTCGTATCTTCACAGGCTTCTGACTCAACGAAAATGAGGTCGTCAGGTCATCCACCATGCCGAAGCACTCTCGTTACTTCAGTCTTGCCGAGAACGTTCAGGCTGGCAGTTGGTACCTGGGGGTTCCGCTGGACGAGCGGGGACAGGAACCGGATGACCTCTGGGAGTTCACGTCGGGACGACCCGCGACGACGCATGGCCGACTGACGCTCCCCATTCAGGAAGCCGGGCGACGACGTGACTTCAGCCTGGCGGGCGTCAGCATGACCCCTGTTGTCCATGTTCGAGTGGCTGCCCTCTTCGCGGAGCTTGCTCCTGAGGACGTTCAACTGCTCCCCGCGAACATCGCGGGCTGCCCGGATGAGTACCTCGTGCTCGTCGCCACGAAGCTGGTCCGATGCATCGACGACGCGGCGACGGAGGACGTCCTCTATTGGAAGCCGGAGGATGAGCGGCCGGACATGCTCGGCCAGTACCGCAGCGTCTTCGGCATGAAGCTCGACCACTCACGCGTCGGCGACGCGAAGGTGTTCCGCACCTGGGGCTGGCCCGTTGCCCTCATCGTCTCCGAGGACATCAAAACAGCCCTGGAGCGAGCGAACGTCACGGGCGCCGAGTTCGAAGAGGTCTGACCGTCCGCGGTCCGCAGGCCCTTCGAGCCCCCTTCGCTGAACGATTACGACGCTCTACCTCTCGCGAGGTATGGCCGGTGATGGGGCGCCCCCCGATACTGGGTTGACTCATCGCTGGAAGGGGGCTCTGCATGACGTCCATCCACTGGAATCAAACACAGACCATGCGCATCCGCATGGCCTGAAAGCCCGGCGGTCCGGCACGAATCGAGGGTGCCACGCCGCGGGCCGTTGTCAGCGCCCTCCAGAAGCTCCGATTCCAAACGCTCTCGGCACATGGGGTGTGCCGGCATACCGGAGGTGTCACTTGAACGCCGTTCTCAAGACGATTGCAGTGGTGGGTGTTGTCGGCCTGGGGTTCTCTTCCACCACGGTTCGCGCGGAGGCCACCCTGTCACCGGAGGCATCCCCGGTGTCGGGGCTCATGCGGGAGTCGAACTGGACCTGGACGGACTTTGGTGGGCAGGCGGTGGGCTGGGCCGCGGGG
>NZ_SRLW01000624.1:0-1437 GCF_006518215.1 Myxococcus sp. AB025B | reverse complement strand
GGTGAGGTGGTCCGGGGTGGGGAAGGAGTAGGGGCGGAGCAGGCGGCCGCCCTTGAAGCCGCGCCATTGGACGTAGCGGCGGAAGTCCCGGAGGAAGGCCTCCTGGGACAGGCCCACGGCCTGGGCGAAGGCCTCCGGGAAGTCGGGGCCCTGGCTCATGACGCGCAGGACGCCCCGGGCCACGGGCTCGCCGTAGCGGCGCACCAGGAAGGTGAAGGCGTGGTGGGCGGCGCTGTAGACGATGTCGCTCTCGCGTCGGTAGAGCGAGTCCGCCTGGGCCAGCGGGTCCGCCTGGGGATGGAGGCCGTAGTAGCGGGCCAGGTCCTCCAGGGACGCGGTGCGGTAGCCCTGCTCGGCGGTGTACGAGGCCATGCCCTCGCGGAACCACAGGGGGATGCGCTTGCGCGTCCAGCCCAGCCGGTCCGAGGCCACCTGGTACATCAGGCTGTGGGTGAGCTCGTGCAAGAGCAGCTCGTCCACCTGGGATTGGCTGGCGCCGAGGAGCGTCCACGTGCGCGGGCTCTGCAGTTCAATCTGCTCGTAGCGGGCCCACGCCCTGAGGAAGTCGTGGTTGGGGCGGTTGGCGGCGCGCTCCAGGGCGGCGTGGTTGGGGTGGATGATGATGGAGACCGAGTCATCGAACGTGCCCCAGCGCGCCATCCGGGGCAGGGCGCGCTCGACGGCCAGCCGCACCTGGTCCGCGGCGGCGGTGTCGCGCGGCTGGAACTCGAGGGTGATTCGCGCGCCGCTGGAGGTGGGCAGGGCCGTGGTCTTCGCGAGGGCGCCCGGCGCGGCGGCGGGGGAGATGTCCACCGTGCTGCGGCGCGGGGCCTGACATCCGGCGAGCATGGCCATGAGGGCCGCCCCCACGACGAAGAGGCCCGCTCGTCCCTGTCCGCGCATCCATCCCCTCGTCACGAGCGTCACTCCACTGCCAGCCAGCGCATCACCGTGCGTCCCACGTCGGCGACGGTGGAGAGCGCCTCCACCTCCGGCGATGGAGGCCCGAAGTAGAGCACGGGGACGGGGTGGAGCGTGTGTCCGCGCGTGGACAGGTCCTCCACGTTGCCGTGGTCGCTGCACACCATGAGGCGCGCGTCGGCGGGGCGCGTGGCGAGCACGGCGCGCAGGAAGGCGTCGAAGGTGTCCAGCGCGGTGTGGGCGGCGGTGAAGTCCTGGGCGTGTCCGGCCTCGTCCGCGAGGTAGTGCTCGAAGTAGGTGAAGTCCGCGCCCATCGCCACGCGCCAGAAGATGTCCGCGGCCTGCTCGGGCGTGCGCTCGGGCGCGGGCAGTCCGAAGGCGCGCGCGTGGGCGCCGGTGATGTCGGGCGTGAGGCCGTCCGCCGCGCGTGCGTCCTCCAGCGTGCGCAGCGGCACGTCGCCCGCGGCGAAGGCCAGCTTGGCGGCGGAGGGCTTCATGCGGCGGCGGGGCTCGGGC
>NZ_SRLW01000623.1:0-1440 GCF_006518215.1 Myxococcus sp. AB025B | reverse complement strand
CCCCTGGCGGGTCCCCTAGGGCCCCCTCCCCTTCACGAGGAGGAGGGCCCGCGGGAGGTGTACCTACCGAGCTCCACGACCGAGAAGAACATGTCTCACGGTGTGGAAGATGATTCCCACATCGAGGAACAAACTGCCGTTCTTCACGTAGTACAGGTCGAACTCCAGCTTGTTGCGCGCGTCCTCCACCGAAGCCCCGTAGGGGTAGCGAATCTGGGCCCAGCCCGTCAGGCCCGGCTTCACCGCCTCGCGCAGCCCATAGAAGGGAATCTGCTGCTTGAGCTGCTCGACGAACACGGGCCGCTCAGGCCGCGGACCCACGAAGCTCATCTCCCCCATCAGCACGTTGAACACCTGCGGAATCTCGTCGATTCGCGTGCGGCGGATGAACTTGCCCACCCGCGTGACACGGTCATCGTTCGCCCGTGCCCACACCGCGCCGTTCTTCTCCGCGTCCGTCCGCATGCTGCGGAACTTCCACAAGTAGTACGTCGCGCCGCCCAGGCCCGTGCGCTCCTGCCGGTAGAACACCGGGCCCTTCGAGTCCAGCTTGATGGCCACCGCCACCAGAAGCAGGAACGGTGCCGACAGCGTGAGCAAGAGCGACGCCACCGCCAGGTCGAAGGCCCGCTTGAAGGCCCGGCGCAGCGGCGACACGGTGAGCTCGTCCGCGAAGGCGAAGTCGCTCGCCCGGAGGAACTGCACGGGAATCCGCCGCAGCACGCGCTCGCAGAACCCCGTCGCGTCGTACACGCGACGTCCCTGCAGTCGGCAGATGAGCAGTGAGTCCACCCAGTTGGCCCCGCGCATGTCGTCAGCAGCCTGCACGACATATGCCGCGCCCAATCGGGCCGCCATCTGGTCCAGCGGCTCCTGGCTCGAGCGCGGGTCCACCATGCCGATGACGCGGTAGCTGCCCTCGCCGCCCGCCTCGATGGCGCTCGCCACCGCGCGGGCCTTGAGGCCGTCACCGACGATGAGGACCGAGTCCGGCGCGCCGACCAGCGCGCGGATGGACACCCGGACCACCAGCGTTCCGGCCAGGGCGCCCATCGCCCCGCCCAGCAGCGCCCCCGGAGGCAGCGCCACGGGGAACAGCAGCGGGGCCACCAGCATCAGCCCGCCCGTCACCATCGCGGTGACCCCCGCGGCCTTCAGGAAGCGGTAGCCGCGCGCCCGGTCCTCCGCGGCGACGCGCAGGTCGTACAGGTCCAACAGGTACAGCGTGAACTGGAACGTGACGACGAAGGCCGCGCCCAGCCCCAGCAGCGTGGGCCACAGCGCCGCCATCGGCGGCCGGGTGCCCTCGGGCGCGAAGAGTGCCGCACAAGCCGCCGCGCCCATCACGCAGGCCAATGCGATTGCCGAGCTCTCGGCGAGAAAAAACGTCAGCTTCTTGGCTGAAAAATAGTGGTGAAAGACCCGGAGCACTTGCCCCTC
>NZ_SRLW01000622.1:0-1440 GCF_006518215.1 Myxococcus sp. AB025B | reverse complement strand
AGCGTGGCGACCTCCTCGGGCACTTCCAGCGTCACTTTCACCATGGCCGGGATTTCTCCCACGCCTCGGCCTGCTCCTGCCAACCCGCCCTTTCGCTCAGGCGATGCTCAGGATCAGATCCACACCCGCGTCACCTGCATGAGTGCTTCATTGGAGCGGCGGAGTCCTTCACCGCTCAGCACAAGCGGCCTGTGACGCGCGCCCGCCCCGACCAAGCAAGCGGTCTATGTCATGAACCCACAGAGCGAGTGCGCGGCGAGGGCGCCCAAATGGCTTCACACGGGCACATCGCGCCCTGGCAGACAAGGGGCGCGGCAACTGGGAGGCCGCTCGCCCAGCCAATGCATGCCCTGCTGCCTATCGGGCGGGGGCAGGACTACGCGGCGCGAGGGGTGGAATGTCGGGAGCGCCCTCCGGCCTCGGATTGCGCTCGAGGTCGGCGATGAGATTCTCCATCTCGCCGATTTCCCGAACCTGGGACTCGATAATGCCATCGGCGAGCTTGCGCACCCGAGGGTCGTGGAGGTGGGCGCGTTCGCTCGTCATGATGGCAATCGAGTGGTGCGGAATCATCGCCTTCATGTACGAAATGTCGCTGACTGTCTCCTGGCTGCGGACGAGCCAGAGCGCCACTGCGAACGCAGCAATGCTTCCAGCCAGGATTGCAACATTCGCCCGCTTGTTTTCATACATGGACCACATGAACAGAAGCATGATGATGGCCATGGTCGCCCCCATCACCACGGCCATCCAGCTCCGCGTTTGACTGAAGCGCACGTGCTCCAGGGCGTAGGTATTCAGGTACATCAGTCCGAACATCACCAGCGTCGAGGTGGCGATCATCGCGCCAAAACGTGCGTAGCTCATTCACTCTCCTGGCCTTGGGGCCCAACCTCCTGCATCGAGCCCCTTTGCGCGTCCAGCACCACCGCCCGCCCTGCAACGCTCCCAGTGTACGGGCAATGCAGCCCGCGACGTGCCTGATGCTTGTTCTGCGTGTCCTCCAGTTCACGCGCCCGCAAGACCTCGCCGTGCCCCGTCGTGACGGGCCGAGCCGCTCGTGAGACCTCCGTTGGCGACACGCCAGGAGGTGGTCCGCGGAGTTGGAGAAGGAGCTGGAGCAGTTCCGACAGGAAGCGCAGTGGTTGAAGGCAGGGAGGCGCGGCGCAGGTACCGGTACGCGTCAGCGCGCGGCCTGAGACGGCGACAGGGACGGGAGTGCGGCTTCCCTGCCACAGAGGGCGATGAGCCCGGCCGGCCAGATTCGCACTCGAAAAACTGGTGGGCCGCCCTTGGGTGATGGAAGGTTGCCCTGAGCCTGCCCCGATTCCGTGGACACCCGAGATGTGATGGAAAGGGTGTCCAATGTCGGCGAGTGACGCGAAGCAGAAGAAGAGCCGGAGGCAGCGCCGGAAGTTCACGCGTGAGTTCAAGGACGGC
>NZ_SRLW01000621.1:0-1442 GCF_006518215.1 Myxococcus sp. AB025B | reverse complement strand
GCTCCAACTCCAGCCGCCCCAGGCTCGCCTCCAGCTCGCGCGCCGCCGCTCTCGCCGCTTCCACCTGGGAGCGCGCGACCTCCGCCTCCGTCGCCGCGTTCTCCACCTCCACCGGCGCCACGAACTCCTTCGCTTTCAGCTGCTCGGCCTGCCGCGCATCCCTCGCTCGCGCCTCCGCCTCTCGCTCCTTCGCGCTCACCTGCGCTCGCGCCGCCTCCAGCCTCGCCACCGTCTCCACCGCCGTCGCCTTCCGCACGCGAACCTGCACCCCGTACGCGTCCGCTCGCGAGGCCACCAGCGCCTCCAACATCGACACCCGTCCTCGCGCCTCCGCCACCTGCTGCTCCAGCAGCTTCAAGCGCGTCCGCACCTGCGCGTCATCCAGGCGCAGCAGCACCGCTCCCTGCTCCACCTGCTGTCCCTCTCGCACCGAGATGTCCGCCACCACCCCCGAGCGCTGTGCCTGCACTCGCGCTGTCTCCCCCACCGGCGCCACCACCGCCTGCGCTCGCACCACCACGTCCAGCTCGATGAAGAACAACGCGCCGAAGCCCAGCAACGCCAGCCCCGCACACACCAGGTACAGCGTCCGCAACACGTGCCGTGTCCTCGGGAAGTCGAGCACCGGCAACAGCTCGCGATAGGTGTCCTCACTCACCGCCATGACCCACCTCCGTGCCATGGCGCTTCCAGTTCGGCGTCGCCTGTGCGAGCGCGCTGTACAGCTTGCCCTGCGCCGACATCAGCGACTCGTGCGTCCCCATCTGCGAGATGCGCCCCTCGTTCATCACCACGATGCGGTCCGCGTGCTGCAACGTCTGGAGCCGGTGGCTGATGATGAGCGTCGTCCGCCCTCGCACGATGTCTCTCAGCCGGTCGTGAATCGCCTGCTCCGCCAGCGGGTCCAGCGCCGCCGTCGCCTCGTCGAAGATGAGGATGCGCGGGTCCGTCACCAACGCCCTCGCGATGATGACCCGCTGCCGCTGCCCTCCCGACAACGTCAACCCGCGCTCCCCCACCAGCGTCTGGAACCCGTACGGCAGCTCCGTGACGAAGTCGTACGCCCCCGCGAGCTGCGCCGCCCTCACCACCGCCTGCTCCGTCACCGGACGCCCACAGGCGATGTTGTCGAACACCGTGCCGGAGAAGAGCTGCGTCTCCTGCGTCACCATCCCTATCTGCCCACGCACCGACTCGGGCGTCACGTCTCGCAGGTTGTAGCCGTCAATCGAGACCGTCCCCTCGCTCGGGTCATGCAACCGCAACAGCAGCCGCACCAGCGTGCTCTTCCCACACCCCGACGGCCCCACCAACGCCACCACCTCGCCCGGCGCGAACTCCAAGTCCAACCGCTCCAACGTGTTGGACTCCCTGCCACTCCCATAGCGGAAGCTCACCCCGCGAAACCGCAGGTGCCCCTTCACCCTCGGCAGCTCCAACAC
>NZ_SRLW01000620.1:0-1447 GCF_006518215.1 Myxococcus sp. AB025B | reverse complement strand
CAATGCCGATCAGTTAAGGGGGAGAAGGATCATACTGCCGCGACCGCGTTCAAGGAGGAGGTCGCGTGGGAAGAGGTCCATTCGGGTACTTGCCCTCTGCGGATGAGGGTGCGTTCGACCGGCTGTGCGCGAGCCTTGACCCAGAGTGGGTCGAGGCGGCGCTGGAGGCGACGGGGACGGCCACCATCCGGAAACGCCGGCTCCCTGCTGAACAGGTCATCTGGTTGGTGCTGGGCATGGCGCTGTACCGGCACCGGCCCATCGCCGAGTTGGTGGAGCGATTGGACCTGGTGTTGCCCAGTGACAGGCCGAAGCCGATTGCGAGGAGCGCGGTGGCCCAGGCCCGCGCCAGAGTGGGAGAGCAGCCGCTGAAATGGCTCTTCGAGAAGAGCGCGGACGAGTGGGCCCACGCCAGCGCGCGTCGGCATGAATGGAGAGGGCTCGCCCTGTATGGAGTGGACGGCACGACAGTGCGAGTGCCGGACTCGAAAGAGAATCGGAAGCACTTTGGAGGGCCGGTGGTGGGCCGAGGCGGAGGACTCAGCGGCTACCCCATGGTGAGGCTTGTCACTCTGATGGCCCTGCGCAGCCACCTGCTGGCGGCGGCGCATTTTGGGCCCTACGGGACGGATGAGCGCGAGTACGCCCTGAATCTATGGCCCCAGGTGCCGGACGATTCGCTGTGCGTGATGGACCGCCACTTTCTCAACGCCGACATCCTCGTGCCATTGGCGAGGGACGGGAAGAGCCGCCACTGGCTGCTGCGCGCGAAGAAGAACACTGCCTGGCGCACGGTGAAGCGTTTGGGGAAAGGAGAGGAACTGGTGGAAATGGAGGTGAGCTACCACACCCGCCAGAAGGACGACTCCTTGCCGATACGCTTCCAGGCACGTGCCATTCACTACCAGCGCAAAGGCTTTCAGCCCCAGTGGCTGCTGACCTCGTTGCTGGACGCCGAAGCCTTCCCCGCCAGCGAAGTGGTGGCTCTCTACCACGAGAGGTGGGAGTTGGAGCTCGGCTATGACGAGGTGAAGACGGAGATGCTGGAGAGGCAGGAGGCCATCCGCAGCCAGAAGCCTGGTGGGGTCGCCCAGGAACTCTGGGGCGTGGGACTGGCCTACAATCTGGTGCGACTGGAGATGGAGCGCATCGCCGAAGAGGCCGATGTGCCTCCTACCCGAATCAGCTTCGTCATGGCCCTGCGCCTCATCCGAGACGAGTGGATGTGGCTGGCCGGGGCGAGCCCTGGAGCGATTCCCAAACATCTGCGACGCCTGCGAGAAGAGGTGAAACGCTTCATCCTCCCGCCGCGGCGAAGCCAAAGACAGTATCCGCGTGCGGTGAAAATCAAGATGAGCAGCTACCCACGGAAACGCCCTCGCCCGGTCCGTCGAGCACGCTCCCTCGGCCCCCTACGTCGCGTCCGTCCCTAAAGTGAACGGCATTG
>NZ_SRLW01000061.1:0-39145 GCF_006518215.1 Myxococcus sp. AB025B | reverse complement strand
CCTCCGGACACAGCGGGGCGAGCGGCGGGGGCGGCTCGTAGACGACGCGGAAGATCATCTGCGCGATGCCACCCGCGCCGAACGCAGGCGTGCCCGTCATCATCTCGTAGACGATGGCGCCCAGCGCGAAGATGTCCGTGCGTGCGTCGATCTCACTGTTGCGGCCCTGGGCCTGCTCCGGCGACATGTACTGCGGGGTGCCGATGAGCATCGCCTCCTGCGTCTGCACCGTGCCGGAGTCGAGGACCTTGGAGATGCCGAAGTCGAGCAGCTTGAGCCGCTCGCCCACCACACCGCCCGAGTCGGTGGGGACCAGGAAGACGTTGGCGGGCTTCAGGTCGCGGTGGACGATGCCCGCGCCGTGCGCGGCCTGGAGCGCCGAGCCCATCTGCCGCGTGAACGAGTAGACGTCCGACAACGGCAGCCGCCCCCGCTCCAGGCGGGCCTGGAGGCTCTCGCCGCGCAGGAACTCCAGCACCAGGAACGGGGTGTCGTCCTCCAGGGTGTCGTAGTCGAGCACCTCGACGATGTTGGGGTGACCCAGCCGGGAGGCGATTTCGGCCTCGCGGCGAAAGCGCGCGAAGATCTCCGGCGTCAGGTGGTCTCCGCCGCGCAGCACCTTCACCGCGACCTGCTTGCCGGGCAGTCGCAGGTGTTGGGCCAGGTACACCGAGCCCATTCCGCCGCGTCCGAGGATGGAGACGACCTTGTAGGTGTTGCGCAGGACCGTATCGATGGACAGGTCACCGTCGGACGGTCGGTTCATGGGGTTGTGGCTCGCACGGGATTCAATGGGGAGTTTCCACCCCATTCCATCCTCCCACCCCACCGCGAGGCAACCCTCCCGAGGCGTGATTCCGGACGGAGGGCCTCTCGACCCATGAGAAGCACTGGTGGCTTTCCGCCAGCCTGCTAAGGAAGCAGCCTGTATGCCGAAAGTCGCGCCCCAGCAGTCGCTCGAGGTCCGGGTCCGCCGCATCCACCGCCGTGACCTCAACCGGACCTGGGAGTTCCTGAAGCTCGTCTTCCGCGACGTCAATCGCGAGACGGTGGAGTACCAGCGTCCCCGCTCCAAGCGCCGCTTCATGGAGGTCTACACCTCCGAGTGGATCGAACAGCTCCTCTACGAGGTGGACGGCGAGATTGTCGGCTACTCCGAGTGCGCCTTCGAGGCCACCGGCGACGACAACTGGGTGAACCCGCGCTGGTTCGAGAAGCGCGGCATGCGGCCGCTCTTCGTGGAGGAGCTCGCGGTGCACCCGGACTACCAGGGCCGCGGCGTGGGCAGCTTCATGTTGGATCAACTCCAGCACCTGGCGCGCACGCGAGGCTGCACGCACCTGGTCCTGGAGGTGGCGGAGAACAACGAGTCCGCGCTGGCGTGGTACCGGGCGAGGACGTTCTACAAGCTGGATGCCGCCATCTTCCTCGCGCAGAAGGTGCCGGGGGAGCCGGACCTCTTGCCTCCTCGCCGGCTCAAGCGCCGCGTGAAGGCGGCGGAGGGCGAGGAGCCGACCTCTCCCACGACCGGCCCCGCGCCCGCGGCCACTTCGGCGCGCGGGGGTGGTGCGCGCAAGGGCCGCGCCGCCGCGAAGAAGGGCTGAGCCCCGCTGGATGACAGGTGCGTGGGACCCGGGGGCCATGGGCCCGGGCCCACGTGGACCGCATGCTCGCGGGCCGTGTCTCCCCTTCGCGGGAGCGGACCTCGGGGCGTGCTCGGATGAAGACGCGATGGCGTGGGGGATGGCTGCTCATCGCCTTCCTCCTCGCGAGCCCTGTGTGGGCGCAGGACGCGCACTACTGGACGCGGCAGTTCGGCAACCGCGCGTGGCTGCTCGGCGGCGCGCTGCTGGGGGACCCCGCGGACATCAGCGCCGTCTACTACAACCCCGGCGCGCTGGTGCTCGTCCGCAACCTGGAGCTGGAGCTGACGGGGAACGTCTTCGAGTACTCGCGCCTGGCGCTGGTCAACGGCCTGGGGCCCGGCCGTGATTTGACGACGTCGCGCTTCGACGCGCTGCCCGCCTTCATCGCGGGCCCCCTGCGCTTCAAGTGGCTGGGCCGCGCGCGCATGGGCTACGCGCTGCTGACGCGCCAGGGCTTCGAGACGCTGCTCACGCGTCGTGACGACTTCTCCGGGAGCAACCTGCTGGGCGTCCAGGGGCTGGAGCAGCTGTCCTCCGACGTGCGGCTGGAGCACGGCGTGAAGGAGCTGTGGGCCGGCGTGAGCTGGGCCTATCCGTTGAGCAAGACGCTGGGCGTGGGACTCACCCCGTTCCTCGCCGGGCGTCAGCAGCATGGGGACTTCCTGGCCATCTCCCAGGGCAGCGGCGCGGACGGCGGCTCCGTGCTCGCCGCGGTGAACCGCGACTATCGCATCCAGCACCTGCGCCTGCTCGCCAAGGTGGGCGTGTGCTACCAGCGTGAGCGCTGGGCCCTGGGCCTGACGGTGACGACGCCAGGGCTGGGCCTGTTGGGCAAGGGCGAGGTGGGGCTGGAGCGCGCGCTGAGCCAGCAGGGGCTCCCCATCCAGGGACCCGCGCGCATCTCCGACTTCCAGTCGAGCGTCCGCGCGCGCTTCCAGAGCCCGCTGTCGGTGGGCCTGGGCGGCAACGTCCTGCTCGGCGGCACCACGCTGCACGCGGCGGTGGAGGTGTTCGCGCGCGTGCCGGTGTTCCGCCTGCTCGACAGCGACCCCATCCCCGTGGAGGGCCCGGAGCGTGTGCTCGACAGCGACATCTTCTACGGCTCGGAGCCGGTGGTGAACACGGCGCTGGGCGTCGAGCACCGCGTGGGGGACCGGCTGCGCATCTTCCTGAGCGTCCACTCCGACTTCAGCGCCGCCATCAAGCTGCCCAACACCAGCACGTTGCTGGCGACCAGTGACCTGTACCACGTGGCCACCGGCCTGCATTTCCCCGTGCGCACCACGCGCGTCACCGTGGGCACCGACCTGGGGTGGGGCCGTCAGTCCACGCAGCGCTTCTCGGAGCTGCTGGCGCTGACGGGGCTGCCCCCTCCGAGCGAGACGCAGCGACTGCACGTCTTCCACGCCACCCTCATCGTCGGAATCACGCTGGGCCTCGGGCGGAACACCGAGGACACCTCCACGCGTTCCGATGCGGAGGCCGAGCTCCCCTAGTCGCGCGCGGCGCTCAGAAGCTCAGCGTGCCGAGCAACTCGAAGGTGTTGCGCAGCACGTGCACGGGCTCGTTCAGGGGGCCTGCGAGCGCGACGGGGGGCGCGAGGTCCCGGATGCCCAGCTCGTGACGTGACAGCACGTAGCCCGCGCGGATGCCACCGTCCAGGCCTCGCAGCCCGGGGAAGAAGCCTCGCACCAGGATGATGTCCAGGCCCGCGCCCAGGTGGAAGGTGTTGGGCCACAGGTTGCGGAAGAAGCCGGGCAGACGGACCCAGTAGGAGTTGGGGTTGGCCATCCGCTCGCCGTTGATGGCGCCGTCCTCGAGCCGGTACCACGTCAAGCCGTAGCCCAGCTTGACGTACGGCTGGAAGCCGCCGGGCAGGATGTTGTAGCGGATGCTGCCCGCGTACTCCCACATGTTCAGCTTGGAGCGCAGCTGGAAGAGGGTCTGCCGGTCCGCCAGCGGGACGTCGAGTCCCACCGTGCTGCGCGAGTGCAGCAGCGTGTTCTCCGACGTGAAGCGGTCTCCCAGATAGAAGCTGACCTTCAGCGTGGCGGACACGGCCGTGTCCACCACCGACTGGATGAAGTCGGACGAGGCGTTCTCGATGCTCGGGTCCAGCGCGAGCAGCCGTGGGGCCCACTCGGTGAGCTGGCGGTCATTGAGGAGCAGGCCCGCGAAGTCCTTGTCGAGCAGGCCGATGCTGACGCCGGCCTCCACGCTCACGCGCCGCCGGGGCAGCTTCGCCTGGGGCGTGTAGACGGGCTCGTGCTTCTCCACCACCGCGCGCACGGGCAGCCCCAGCACGCGGTAGATGAAGTCGAACGGCGGCAGGCTGATGAGCACGGCCACCGGCCCGTTGAGGAAGCCCAGGTTGTTGGAGAAGTTGTCCTGCACGTCGAGCGGGAAGAACCAGGGCAGCTCTCCGGGCGCGTAGCCGATGAAGCCCGCGTTGGGCGCGGGCCGGTTCCAGCCCTCGCTGAAGGCCGGGCCGGTGATGGACAGGTTGCCCATGTCCGAGTGCGAGATGATTCCCGCCAGCGGCGACTTCGCCGACGGGTAGCCCCAGCGCAGCGGGAGGATGAGCCAGGACCACTCGCGGCGCACCGAAGGGTCCTCGATGGCCAGGTCGTAGACGCGCTCCCAGTCGGGCACCAGGTCGATGCGCTCGGCCATGTCGTAGCGCACCACGCCCTCGGGGAGCGGCCGCTTCGGGTCGGCCAGGTACTCCTGGTGGTCGAAGCGCTTGGGCACCGCCTCCGTGGAGCCCGCGGGCCCCACGCCCTTGAACACGCCGGGCAGAGGATAGGTGGCGTGCGACTCGCGTGCATGCGGGCCCGGCGAGGCGAGCAGCTGCTCCAGGCCCTTCGAGTCCGCGCCGATGTAGCCGATGGGGTGCGTGTTGATGCGCGTCTCCGCCTCGTCCGCCCAGACGTAGCTGCGCACCCGCGCCAGCAGCTTCTTCTCGCCGGGCCGGTCCTCGCCGCGCAGCTCCATCAATTCCTCCCAGCGCTTGCGGGGCAGGTAGGCGTTGGGGCGGGCGAAGTCGAAGACCATCGCGTTGTGGTGGAAGAAGTACTCGGTGCGCTTGAGCACCAGCGGGTCCACGCCGTCGGCCGGCCATCCTCCCGAGAGGATGCGCTGCAGCTCCTCCTCGGTGAGCACGCGCTCCACGGCGGACAGCGGCGTGACGACGGCGCTCACGTGCTCCCAGTCGCCCTCGTGGTTGTTGCCGCCCGCGTTGAAGGGATAGAAGAACCAGTACTGGATGAACAGCTCGTAGCCGAGCAGGCCGCGCTCCGCGTCGCGGACCTCCGCGAGGAACGGGTGGGCGTAGACCTTCTCCGTGCCCAGGTAGCGCCGCGCAATCTGCCCGGGCTGCGGACTCGCGTAGGCCTCGTGCCACGTGTCCGGGTCATACCCGGGGAAGTCCAGGTACATCACGGTGAAAGGCGCCTGCTCGGCGGCCACCGCGTCCTGGCGCAGGCGGGGGATGGTGGGGTGGTCCGGGTGGAACTCCTTCAGGAGCGCGATGAGGCGGCAGTCGTCGCGCGCGTCGCGGCCGGACGACTCCGTCCTCAACAGGCGCTCCGGCGCGCCGTCCTCGGGACATGGGTGGCCGAGCGTGGAGAAGTTGATGGAGTCGCTGCGCATCAGCACCGAGCCGGGCTTGGCGAGGTCCCACGTGTCCAGGCTCAGCAGGAGGCCCCCCGGCAGGTCCCGGAACACCTTGTGGTCCATGGGGAAGGTGTACGTGTTCTTCACCAGGATGGGCGCGAAGCGCACCGCCAGCGCTTGCAGCACCCGGAAGCGCTCGTCGTCGATGCCGTCGCGCGGCGCCTCGTCGCGGTAGCCCGGGTCCGCCGGGTCGCCGTAGAGCGCGAGCGCCTGGCTCGCGCTCGTCTGGCGGACGATGCGCGGGTAGGAGAGCGGGACGAAGCGGAAGTACTCCTCGCGCGTCGGCGGGCCGGAGGCGCTCGCGCCCGAGGGACCCGTGACGAGCCCCACGAGCAGCAGCACTCGAGCGGCGTGGACCGCGATACCTCGGCGCATGGTGTCCCCCCGGGACTGGCGGCTCCCGACTCACGAAGGTCGCGCGCGAACGGCGGGGAGACTAGGAGCCGCGCTCGGGCCCCATCGCGAGGCGGGCGAGGGAGCGTCGGACAGCGCACGGATGCGTGGTCGGCGGTGGACACCCGCGCTTCGGCGCACCCGGTGGTCAACAGTCCCGTCGGGCACCGGGCGCGAGGGCCCGGTCCCCGGTGGGAGCCCGTCAGGCGGGCAGCGGCTGCGTCGGGCCCTCCGTTGGCGAGGGCTCCACGACAGCCGGCGTGCTCGCGGGCGTGGCCTGCGGCGCGGCGAACCCGGTGGACTCGCCCATCGTCTCGCCGTGCTGGCTCAGGTCCAGGCCCAGCTCCTCGTGCTCACGGGGGACTCGCAGCGGGACGATGCGGTCCACCAGCTTGTAGAGCACGTACGAGCCGACGAAGGAGAAGACGGACACCAGCACCAGCGCGGCCAGGTGCTTGAGGAACGTCGTCGTCTCGCCGTGCACCAGCCCCACGTCCTTGGCCAGCACGCCGGTGAGCACCATGCCCACCACGCCGCCCAGCCCGTGGCAGGGGAAGACGTCCAGCGTGTCATCGAGCGAGGTGCGGTTCTTGAAGTGCACCGCCCAGTTGCTCACGAAACTGGAGACCAGGCCCACCATGATGCTCTGGCCCACGGTGATGAAGCCCGCCGCGGGCGTCACCGCCACCAGGCCCACCACCGCGCCCACGCACGCGCCCAGGGCGCTGGGCTTGCGGCCGCGCAGCCAGTCGAACGCAATCCACCCGAGCATCGCCGCCGCGGACGCCGTGTTGGTGGTGGCGAAGGCCAGCGTGGCGAGCGACGAGGCCGACAGCGCCGAGCCCGCGTTGAAGCCGAACCAGCCGAACCACAGCATGCCCGTGCCCAGCATCACGAAGGGCAGGTTGGCCGGCGTGTGCGCGGCGTTCTCCAGGTGCGTGTGCCGACGTCCCAGCACCAGCGCGCCCGCCAGTGCCGCGAAGCCCGCGGACATGTGCACCACCGTGCCGCCCGCGAAGTCCAGCACCCCCCACGTGCGCAGGAAACCCTCCGGATGCCACGTCCAGTGCGCCAGCGGCGCGTAGATGAAGAGCGTGAAGAGCACCATGAAGAGCACGTACGCCTTGAAGCGCACCCGCTCCGCGAAGGCGCCGGTGATGAGCGCCGGGGTGATGATGGCGAACTTGAGCTGGAACAGCGCGAACAGCAGCAGGGGGATGGTGGGCGCCAGGTCCGGATGTGTCTCGCCGCCCACGCCGCTGAACATGAAGAAGGTGCGCGGGTCGCCGATGAGGCCGTGGAAGCTGTCACCGAAGCAGAGGCTGAAGCCCACCACCACCCAGAGCAGGCTGATGACCGCCATCGCGATGTAGCTCTGCAAGAGCGTGGACACGACGTTCTTCAGCCGCACCATGCCGCCGTAGAAGAAGGACAACCCCGGCGTCATCAGCAGCACCAGCGCCGTGGCGGTGAGGATCCACGCCGTGTCTGCTGGGTTGATGGGCCCCCCTTGCTTCGTCTGCGCCGCCGGCGTCACCAGCATGCCCGCCACGCCCACACCCACCAGCAGGGCCACTGCCAACCACTTCTTCATCGCGCCTCCCCAGCAAGGACTGACGCGATGCAGTATGGGTAGGGTGGCCGCTGATTTCAATTCCCCAGGGATTAATTGCGGGCTTTGGAGGATAAATTTGCCGATATTTGGGCTAAAAACTTTGCTGCTTGGGCCTTCGAGACGGGTCTGGCTACTTCACGACGATGCCGCCGTCCTTGATGTCCAGGTCCTCGCCGCCCTTGAGGACGACCTTGCCCTTGTCCGTCTGGACGGTGCAGGGGCCGGAGCCCGGGATGGTGAGGGAGGCCGTCTGGTTCTTGCCGAAGGACACGTGGGTCTTCACGCCGCTGCACACCGCGCCCCACGTGTAGTCGCGCGAGTCGCGGTTGGAGTAGCGCACGGTGATGGCCGCCGAGGCGGTGGACGACACCAGCAAGCCGGCCACGAGGGTGGCAATCGAGAGTCGGGCCTTCATGAGTCCCCCAAGGGGTGTGGAGTGGCGCAGTCATAGCCGCTGGGCCTGACGCGCGCTCGTGACGTGTGAACGCCCCACCCGGGATGGCGGTGCTCACCCTCCCGTGGGTGGAGTCCTACGGGGACATACGAACCGACGTGGGGCGATGGGCGGTGCTCAGGCCCCAGGCGCGGCGCCGTGCTCCAGCTCCTCGGGGTGCAGGTGGAACCAGCGCGCGATGAGCATCACCTCCTGCGCCTCGTGGGCCTTGAGGCCGAGCGTCTCGGGCTCGGGGCGCTCGAAGATCTCCCGCGCGCGCGCGGCGAGCGCTTCGTGTTCCTGGGGTGTGCGGGGCGCGGGGCGCTCCTCGCGCACGCTGCCTCGTCGCAGGATGTAGACGCGGTCCTCTCCGGCGTAGCCGGGCACGGTGTACACGAAGGACAGGCGCTTCATCGTCCGTCCCAGGGAGACCATCCACCCGCGCAGCGCCTCGAGCCGCTCCGCGCGGTCCCTCAGCTCCGCGGCGTACTCGAACTGGAGGCGGCGCGCGGCCAGCGCCATGCGCTCGCGCAGCAGCACGAGCGGCGCGTCGGACGTCCCCTCCAGGAAGGCCCGGGCCTGGGTGACGCGCGCGTGGTACTCCGCCTGCGTGCAGCCCGCGGCGCAGGGCGCCAGGCACCGCGAGAGCTGGCCGCGCATGCACAAGGGCTCCAGCTTCACCGGGAAGAGCTGCCCCTGGTCCGCCAGCCGCATCGGCGTGTCCGCGGCGCAGTCGCGCAGCTCGAGCAGGTCGTTCACCGCGCGGACCACCTCGGACACCGCGCCCGGGCCGTGGAAGGGGCCGTAGTAGTCGCCGCTGGCGCCGTTGACGCGCCCCACCACGTGCAGGCGAGGGACGGCCTCCTTCGTGAGGTGCAGGAAGCAGTGTCCCCGGTCCCGCTTGTGCTCCACGTTGTAGAGGGGGCGGTGCTGCTTGATGAGGCGCAGTTCGCGCAAGAGCGCGGCGAACTCGCTGGGCGTGTGCTCCCACTCGACGTGGTGCGCGTGGCCGATGATGTCCGCGGCCTTCTCGCCCGGCTCCGCGCGGAAGTAGGAGAGCAGCCGCGAGCGCACGCGCACGGACTTGCCCACGTAGAGCACCTCGCTCGACGGCCCCAGCATCCGGTACACGCCGGGCCGGTTCTCGGCGTGCGCGCGGACGTGGTCGAGGAGCGTGGCGAGGCGGGAAGACATGGTGCGGATGCGCACGGCGCCACGGGCGCCGGACGGGACACCGTACACCCGGCTTACGCCCTCGGGGCAACGGGCTCGCCGCCCAGCCCGCGCCTGGACGTGGAGCAGCCCGCCGCGACCACCCTGGCGAGCAGGGGAGGCCTCGGGCCCTGTTGCTCACGCGGTGCCACGACTGGAGGGCCTCGCGAAGAAGCCCTCCAGCCCGGCGGGGCTCAAGCGGGCTCGATGAAGTTGAGCCGGTAGCCGTCCGGGTCGGTGACGACGACCTCCCGGGTGTGCCAGGGCTGCACGGTGGGACCTTCCACCGGGGCCCCCTGGGCCTGAGCGCGCAGGAGCAGCTCGTCCAGTCCGCTGGGGCCCTCGACACGGATGCCCACGAGCACGCCCAGCCCCCGCCGTCCTTCCAGCTGGAGCTGCGCCGGAGGGGCGACGAGGTAGACGTCCACCGCGCCCGCCCACTGGAGGCGGACGAAGGGCGGCTCGGACTGGGTGCGCTCGAAGCCGAGCGCCTCGTAGAACGCGAGCGAGCGCGGCAGGTCCGTGACGAGCAGCTTGACGAACGCCGTGCTCACTTCTTGAGGCCTTCGGCCACCAGGGCCGCCTGCACGTGGGGACGCTCGGCGACGCGGGCCTGGAAGGCGCGCACGGCCGGGAACGGCTCCAGGTCCACCTTCATGGGCGCCGCCCAGTTCAGCACGGTGAACAGGTACGCATCCGCGACGGTGAACTGCTCACCCAGCAGGAACGGCTGCTTCGCCAGCACGCCGTCCAGCGTCTTCAGGCGCTGCGCGATGCGCTCCTTGTAGATGGCCTTGCCCTCCTCCGGGAACGCCGGGTTGAACAGGGGGCTGAAGGCCTTGTGCAGCTCGGTGGAGATGAAGTTGAGCGTCTCCTGGAGCTGGTAGCGCGGCAGCGTGCCGTTGGCCGGGGCCAGCTTGGACTGGGGCGCCTGGTCCGCGATGTACTGGACGATGGCGGGGCCCTCGGTCAGCACGTTGCCGTCGTCGAGCACGAGCGCGGGGACATAGCCCTTGGGGTTGACCGCGAGGAAGTCCGCGCCCGTCTCCGTCTTCTTGGAGCGCAGGTCGACCTTCTCGACGTCGAACTTCAGGCCCGCCTCACGCAGGACGATGTGCGGGGACAGGGAGCAGGCGCCATTCGTGTAGTAGAGCTTCATGGTGCAAGACCTCGCGTGTGGGATTCGCGGCGCGCAGTTGTGCACCTTCCCGAGGTGGGATGCCACCGTTTCCGTGGTGCTCCCACGGCCTGCCTCGTCGGACGGACGGGGGTCGCTCGGGTGAAGACGTGGGCTCCTGGGTCCACCGGGCCCCGCTGCCCGGCGCGCGCGCGCGGTGGTAGTTCTCTGCCTCCCTGACCCCCGAGCAAGCCGCGGCCTCGCGTGCGCTCCGTCAGGCAGACATGGCCGGCGTCCACCCCGGCCTGGAAGGACCCTATGCGCTTCAAAGCCACTCTGTTGCTGCCCCTCGCCCTCCTGGCGTTGGGCGCGATGCCGGCGTGCTCCGGCGACTCCGACGACGACAAGAAGCCCGACGCTGGCGGTTCACCGGACTCCGGCACCCCCGACTCCGGCACCCCCGACTCCGGCACGCCGAGTGGCGGTGATGGCGGCACGGGCACCGCGTCGTGTCCGTCCCATGCGCTGTTCTGCGAGACGTTCGAGAACGGCCAGGGCGGCTGGGATGAGCAGAAGACGCACGCCACCATCACCGCGGATGGCACGAAGCCCCACACCGGCTCGCGCTCGCTGCACGTGGTGACGGAGGACGGCATCGACGAGAAGCAGGGCGAGGGAGAGGCCATCGCCCGGTGGATCCGCTCGTTGAGCCCCACGTTCAGCACGCAGTTGTTCGTGCGCGCGCACGTGTTCATGTCCTCACTTCCGGGAGACTTCGGGCAGATGGGGACCTTCTTCGTCCTCTTCTCGGACGCGGGCAATGACTTCGGCGGCTTCGAGCTGCAGGTCATCCAGGACACGGGCTTCGCGCTGGATGACTGGTCCGCGCGCAACGGCCAGGGCTGGAACCGCCAGGGGCCGCCGGTCAACCTGGGCATGTCCACCGGCCGCTGGGTGTGTCTGGAGTGGGAGGTCCGCCGCCCCACCGCGTCCAGCACGCACGGCACCACCACGGTGTATGTGGATGGCGCGAAGGCGCACGAGTTCACCGAGATTGGCATGCGCTCGTTCAACACCTTCATGGTGGGCTACGGCTTCGTCCATCCGCAGGGGCCGTCCGCCTCCGAGACGTGGATCGACAACGTCGCGGTGAGCAGCACCCAGCGCATCGGCTGCGAGTAGCGCCCCCGCGCCTCCGGGCCCCCTCCCGCTCCGGGGCCCGGGGCCTTCGCGCGTCGCCTTGTCAGGTTGAAGGGCGATGCTTCGTGTTTGCGTGACACGAAGCTTCGTGCTCACCACGGGGCTGGCATCGAAAGGCAGCGGGTCATGTCGTTGAAGGAGCTTGCGCGCCAGACGGTGCGCATCACGGAGCAAGGACAGTACGTGGCGCCCTCGGGCCGGGTGGTCCAGGTGGGCGACCTGGTGGAGCGGGCGGTGCGGGGGACGGTGCTCTACCGCCCCGGGGACTTCTCGGGACTGACGCCTCGGGGGCTGGCGGTCGGCACGGCGCCGCGCATCGAGGTGACGGGCGAGAAGACGGGGCAGGCGGCGCGCAGGCTGGTGGAGGAGGAGGGGCTGACGCGTGTCGCGGCGCTCAACTTCGCCTCCGCGAGGAACCCGGGCGGCGGCTTCCTGGGCGGCGCGAAGGCACAGGAGGAGGACCTGGCGCGCTGCTCGGCGCTCTACCCCTGCCTGCTCACGCAGCCCGAGTACTACGACGCCAACCGCGAGGAGCGCTCGGCGCTCTACACGGACCACCTCATCTATTCGCCGGACGTGCCGTTCTTCCGCGACGACTCGCTGGAGCTGTTGGAGCGGCCCTTCCTCCTCTCGATGCTCACCGCGCCCGGGCCCAACGCGGGGGTGGTGCTGCGAGAGGACCCGCGTCAGCGACGTCAGCTCCACGCGGTGCTGCGGGCGCGCGCCTTGAAGGTGCTCCAGGTCGCCGCGCATCAGGGGCATGAGGTCCTGGTGCTGGGGGCGTGGGGCTGCGGCGTCTTCCGCAACGAGCCGGCGGAGGTGGCCCAGGCCTTCTCGAGCGCGCTGACGCAGCTGTACGGCGCCTTCTCGCGCGTGGTCTTCGCCGTGTACGAGCGGGGCGGGGACGGGCCGAACCTGCGCGCCTTCCAGGAGCACTTCGACGGCGGAGGGCGCGGATTTAACTCCGTTTAATCCCACGCCCGCCCCGATTTGGACGACAACTCCCTGGAGCAGCCGCTCGAGGGGGAAGCCGATGCATGGGGACTGGCGCAGTGTTGGGGACTCGCGGGAAGAGACGTCACTCGTGTTCCGGCGGCTGGATGCTCGCACCGTTCGCGTCCTCGGCGGCCCGCGGGAGATGTTGACGGTGCTGGAGGACTTCGCGCGCGGCGAGGGGGGCGCCGCGGCGGAGGTGCTCGAGCCGGGCGTCTGCGCGAGCTGGCGAGGCTGGCGGCTGGATGTCGACGCCACCGAGGTCCTGGGGCGCGCGTCGCACGCGCAGCTCATGGGCCGGGGAGCTCTCCAGCCCATGCGCGTCGCCACGGGGCTGGCGGGGCGTGGCCGGGAGCTGAGCGTCTTCACCGAGGATGCTCGCACGGGCCGGGAGGACTTCCGCTACACGCTGCTGCTCGGCGACGTCGTGCTGGGCATCCGGGGTGAGGTGGACGCGCCCGAGCGCCACGTCTACGACGTCACGCTCCGGGGCGTGGCTCAGCTGCTCGTGCGCGCGCTGCGGCGGGTGCATGCGCGGTGTGCGGCGCACGGCGACACGGCGGTGCTCGTCTTCACGGCGGAGGAGGCGGAGCAGCTTCGCCAGGGCGCGCGGGACTGGTGCGCGGCCACCGGGGACGAGGGGTGCCCGGAGTGGGTGTCTCACGTGGCCAACGCTGAGTCCGCGGAGGAGGCCCTGCGAGGGCTCATCACCTCCACCGACGACGCGGCCCGCATCGCCGAGCGGCTCTTGGAGCTGGGCGCCTTCCTGCTGGAGTCCGAGGCGGCGAATGCCCGGGACGGGGCCGGGGTGGAATTGCCCGCGTGGCGTCAGGAGTAGCGCGCGAAGGCGGACGCGGCCAGGGGCACCGGCTCCGAGGCGAGCTCCGGCTCCGTGGAGGTCAGCGGCGGGTAGGCATCCACCGGTGACGCGCGCCCCACGACGAACTCCGCGGCGCTTCGGAGCTTCTCCAGCGCGCGCTCCGTGCAGTGCAGGGTGATGAGCGGCAGGAAGCCCGGCTCGCTCATCCACTTCACCGCGCCCAGCAGGTGGTTCGCGCTCAGGAACCGCATCACGTCATCCCGCAAGGCACGGCTCTCCTCGCCTGCTGCGACGAGGGCGGCGCGCCTGTCTCGGGGCGGCGGAGCCGGACGTGGCTCACGCTCCTCCCGGGGCATGATGATGGTCTCGATCCACATCGGAGCGCCCTCCGGACGTAAGACCTGGGGGCTCGCTGACCGGGTACGGCTGCTTGCTCCCTGGCCCTCAGGTAACCGGGGAATGATGCGCGATTTCACTTCCGGTTGTTTTCGTCCGGGCGCCAATTCCTTCTCGACGGGCGACAAAATGTGAAAAATCGGAGTGATATTGGAACCCACGATGTCGGGTGGGAGCTCACCGGGTAGGTGCGGCTCGCGAGGGGCGCACACCCCAGGTGTCCAAGGGGGGACATACGAATGGGACAGGAGGGTGTGTCAGGCTGGGGCACATGAGACCTGGCCGCGCGCTGGAGTTCGAGACGTTGTTCCCGCCGTCCCTCACGCAGGGTGAGGGGAGGCGAGCGTCCCGGGCCGGTGACTCGTGTTGGAGCGTGACGAGGTGAGCATGCGCGCCGGCACGACGCCCCCTCCCCGTGGTCGTCGACGTGCACAGGGCACGGCCTCGCGAGGGAAGCGGGAGCCTCGCGAGGCGGTGGCGCGGACATCCACGCCGCGAGGGGTGGGGCCGCCCGCGGTCTTCGTCGGACGCAAGCAGGAGCTCCAGCGGCTGAGCAGCCTGCTGCGCCGCGTGCGCACCGGGGTTGTCTATGGCCTGCCCGGGGTGGGCAAGTCCGCGCTGGTGGCGGCGGTGGCGGCGCGCCATCGGGGGCCGGTGGTCCACCGTCGCATCGCCCCGGGGGACGCGCTGGACTCGGTGGTGGACGACGCGCGCCGGCTCTTGCGCGAGGCGCCCGTGGCGCAGGCGCTGTCGGACGACGCGCGCCTGGAGGACCTGGCCCGGGAGCTGGATGCGCGCGGGGCGCTGTTCGTGGTGGATGACCTGCACGCGCTCGCGCGCGAGGAGCGCGTGGCGCTGGTGGAGGGGCTTGGAGGGCGGCTGCGAAGGGGCGCGCTGCTGGCCACCTCGCGCGAGGAGCTCCCGCGCCAGGCGACGAGCCCGGACCGCATCGAGCTGCGACTGGACGGGCTGCCGGAGCCCGCCGCCAGGCTGCTGTGGCGTCAGCTGGACGCGCTGTATGGCGCGCGCGAGGGCTTCGCCGCGGCCTGGGCCCGCTCCCGGGGCGTGCCGTTCCTCTTGCGCCGCGCGCACGCGAACGACGCGGACGTGGAGGAGCCGGTGCGCGCGGCGCTCTCGTCGCTGCCGCCGGACGAGCGGCGCGTGGCCGCGGTGCTCGCGCTGTCGGAGCTGCCGCTGGCCGCCTCCGCGCTCGCCGACGTCTTGCCGGACGGAGGTGCGAGCGAGGCGCTGCGACGACTGTCCGCCCGGCTCCTCGTGGAGACGGATGCGCGCGGCCGCCATGGCGTGCACGACCTGGTGCGCGAGGCGTTCCAGTCGCTGCTCGGCGCCGAGGAGTCGCGGGCCGCGCACGAGGCGCTGCTCGCGCTGCTGTCACGCGAGCCGCTGCCGGAGGTGGTGCGGGTGCGCGCGATGTCCCGACACCTGCAGGCCCTGGGGCGGCACGAGGAGCGTCGGGCCTTCATCGTCGGGGAGGCGGAGGCGCTCGTGAGACAGGGCGCGGCCGGGGAGCTGCTCACGCTCCTGGGCTCGCTGCCGCCCGCGCTGTGCACGCCCGACGTGGGGCTGGCGCGGGCCCGTGCCCAGGTGCGTTTGTTGGACCTGCGCCGTGCCTACGAGGAGCTCCTGGCGCTGCGCGCGTCGCTCGGTGAGGACGGGGACGCGGACCTGCGCGAGCAGGTGGGCACGGTGCTGGTGCGCGTGGCGCTCTTCTCGCTGGAGCTGGACGCGTGCGAGCGGACGCTGCAGTCGATGCCCATGCCGCGCGACGCGGAGGTGTTCCTCCAGCAGCTCCTGGCGTGGGCCGCGCTGCGCTTCTTCCAGGGGCGACTGGATGAGTCCCTGGAGATGCTGGACGCGGCGTGCTCCGCGTCCGAGGACCGGCGCGTGCTCGGCTGGGGGGCCTATGCCCGCGCGCTGATGTGTTGGATTGAGGGCCGGGACGACGGGCTGGAGGAGCCGCTCAACCAGTGTCTGTCCTTGCTGGAGGACGCGCCGCTCAACTCGCGCGGGCCGCTGGTGGCCGCCATGTCCGCGGGCATCCTCAGCAGGCTCGGCCGCTTCGCTCAAGCAGAGGCCGCGCTCGCGGGCGCGCGGGAGAAGCTGGGCCAGCTGGGCGCGCCCAGGCTGGCGCTGGAGCTCGACTGCATCGCCGCCCTCGTCCGGGGCGAGCGCGGAGAGCGCGGGGCCTCGCTCGCGGGCCTGCGCGAGACGTCGGCCCGCGCGCAGCAGGGCGGCTATCTCTTCATCCACCACCTCTCCCGCGTCAGCGCCGGGCGCATGCTGCTGGAGCTGGGGCGGCGCGCGGAGGGGCTCGCGCTGCTCGACGAGGCCGCGGCGGACGCGCGGGCCCGAGGCGCCGAGGGCCTGGCCCGCGCCGCCGAGTCCGCCCGCGCCGCCGATGTGCTGAGACAGGTGGAGCGCCCGTCGGTGGTGGAGCCTCGCGAGGTGCGTCCGGGCATGGCGGCGCGGCAGCGGGCGCTGGCGGCGCTGGCCTCGGCGACGGCGGGCGACAGCGTTCGCGCCGAGGGACTCCTGGCCTCGCTGGAGCCGCTGGCGCGCGGCGAGGACTTCGCCCTGGAGCGCGCGCTGGCGCACCTGTCGCGGGCGCTGCTGCACCGGCTGGCCGAGCGCGCGGCGGAGTCGCGTGCCTCGCTGGAGGCCGCGGCGCGCTCCGCGGCGGAGGGTGAGGCGGACCCGGAGCTGATTCCCGAGCTGGCGCGCACGCTCGCCTCGCTGCGGGTGGTGACCTCCACCGGCTCGCGTCTGGCCGTCGAGGCGCCCGTCGCCGCGTCGGACGCGGTGGTGCTCGACGCGCGCCACCACGAGCTGCGCGCGGGGGCTCGCTCCGTCTCCCTCGCGAAGCGTGTGCTCCCGCGAAGGCTGCTCTACGCGCTGGCCCGACGCCCGGGCCGCACGCTGCCGAAGGAGGACTGCGTGCGGGCCATGTGGGAAGCGGCCTATGACCCGAGGCTGCACGACAACGCGCTGCGTGTGCACGTGCGTCACTTGAGGGAGATGCTGGAGGGCACCGGCGCGCGGCTGGTGTTCGAGGACCCGGGCTATCGCCTCGACGTGCCTCCGGGCTTCGCCTTCGTCCGCGATGAGCCCGGCGCGCCCTAGAGCGGCAGCTCCACCGCGAAGGTGGCGCCGCCGCCGGGCGTGTCCTCCACGTGGATGTGGCCGCCGTGCGCCTCGACAATCTGCCGGACGATGTAGAGGCCCAGACCCATCCCGCCCTGTCGCCGCGCGTTGTCGCCCTGGGTGAAGCGCTCGAAGATGCGCTCGCGGTCCTTCACGGGCACACCCGGGCCGCTGTCGCACACCGTCAGCTTCGCCTTGTCGCCGTGCCGCGTGAGCGACAGTGACACGGGGTTGCCCGCGCCGTAGCGCAGGGCATTGGACAGCAGGTTGCTCACCACCTGCTCCAGGCGCAGCCGGTCGAAGCGGCCTTCCATCGGCCCGTCCACCTTCGCGCTCAGCGGCACGCCGGTGTGCCGGGCCTCGTCGCCGAAGCGCGCCACCAGGTCCGCCACGACGGCGGCCAGGTCTCCCTCGGCGAAGTGGAAGTCCAGCTTGCCCGTGCGGATGCGGCTGACGTCGAGCAGGTTGTCCACGAGCGCGCCCAGCCTGCGCAGCTGGCGCTCGGTGGTGTCCAGCTTCCCCTGGACCTTGGGTGAGCCGAGCGTCTCCTGCGGTTGGCCCTCGGCGAGCCTCCGCAGCAGCTGGGCCTGCAGGCGCAGGGACGTCAGCGGCGTGCGCAGTTCGTGGCTCGCCAGCGAGAGGAAGTCGTCGCGCGTGCGCACCGCCTCCTGCAGCGCGAACTCCGTCTCCTTCAGCGCGGTGATGTCCAGGAGCGCGCCGCGCACCACCATCACCTTGCCCGTCGCGTCGCGCAGCACCCGGGCGCGGCTGGTGAGCCAGTGCCAGGAGCCATCCGGCCAGTGCGTCCTGTACGTGGAGACGTACGCGTCCGTCTTGCCCGAGGCGATGTCCGCCAGCTGCGTCTGCACGGCCGGGCGGTCGTCGGGGTGGAGCGACTCGATGAACCGCTCGTGCGTCCACTCCGCCAGCGGATGGGGATAGCCATAGAGGCGGTCATGTCCCTCCGAGCGGAACACCTGGCCGGTGGCGACGTTGGTCTCCCAGACGGCCATCTGCGCGGAGTCCAGCGCCACCTGGAAGCGCTCGCCGAGCTGACGGAAGCGCTCCTCGGTCCTGGCCACCTCGCTCTCCGCGCGCTGCCTCCGGGTGATGTCCGCGGCGAGCACCCACGTCTCCTCGCCCACCACGCGGACATTGACGTCCAGCCAGACACGCGAGGGCAGCTCCGCCAGGAAGCGTCCGCCCTCGCGGGTGGAGAGCGCGGCCATCAAGCGCTCGTGCAGCACGGTGCCCGCGAGCGCGGGCTCGGCTGTCCAGGGCTCCTGGCCCTGCAGTTCCTGGGCGGGCACGCCGAGCAGCGCGGCGGCGCGGCCATTCACCTCGCGGATGCGCCCCTGGGCGTCCAGGCAGAGGAACGCCTCGCTCATCATCTCCCGCAGCACACACAGGCGGGCCTCGGCGGAGAGCGCGGCTTCGTCGGCGGGCGCGGCGGGCATGGCTCCCGTGGGGATGACAGGGGTGTCAGTGGGAGGGAAGGACACGGTGGACGACGAGGGGCTCATGTAGACCTGAACCGTCCCCTGGCCCTCCAAATGCGTCAAGTCATCCGCTCCGCCTGGGGAATCGCGCTGCGGCGCGGCGTCCGCACGACGGGACATCCACCAGCCCCGACCTCGGCCCCTCCACAGGCCGGCCCCGCGTCGAGGGCGGGACATGCGACTCAGGACCCGCCCGTCGGCGCGGTCGGGTCCACGATGGGTTCCGGCATGACCCACGTTCCGGTGGGGTCCAGGTACGCCTGGTCGAAGGCGTAGAGGATGCCGTTCCAGCGGTCCCAGAAGTCGGCCCAGTTGTACTCGGTGGGCGGCGACGTCAATGGGTTGCCGTCGCGGTCCGGCTGGCTGTTCGCATAGTCGGCGTAGTTCCAGATGACCGTGCCGAACTCGGTGCGCAGCAGCGGGGTGAGGGCCCGCAGCAGCGCGACGCGGGACACCTCGTCCGAGCGGGGTGAGGCGGGCGAGAAGACGGGCTGTGCCATGTCGTGCTGCTCGCGCCAGGCGATGTAGTTGTTGGCCACGGCGATGAGCGCGTCGCGGGTGGCGGGGCTCGTGGACAGGCGGGCCTGCTCGTAGAGCGCGAAGGCCGCGACCAGCAGGCTCTTGTAGTGCATGCCTGGGAAGAGCTGGTCGAACTGAGAGGGGCGCGGCGTGTCGAACGCGTGCGCCAGCGCGTAGTCGTAGGCCTGCACGGCCTGGGCGGGCACCGCGTCCACCAGCGTGAACTCCGCGAGCACGCGCTCGGGCGTCACCGCGCCGACGGCGCTCCGGCGCCACGCCAGGTAGAGCTGCCCCGAGCCGCCGATGTCCGAGAAGATGGCGAGGTTGCCCTCGTGCAGGGTGCGCTCCAGCGTCAGCACCAGGTTCTCGACCTTGTCGAGCGGCCAGAAGCCCGGCGAGGACTGGTAGAGCGCGGCGAAGCGCGCGGCGGTGATGCTCAGCGTGCGCACGTCCAGGAGCGCCGCGGTGTTGAGCGAGGTGATGAGCGCGCCGAGCGAGGCCGCCGCGTCCGTGGGCACTCCGCGCAGCACCAGCTCCAGGCCCAGCTTCTCCGGCGTGGCGCGCAGCTGGAGGTCGAGCCCCACGCGCTGGAGCGCATGGAGCACCGACAGCGAGGGCTGTCCGCGCGCGGCGGCGATGATGCGCTTCGCGATGGCGGTGCCGAGCATGCCCTCGCCACCGGTGCGCGAGGCATTGGGTGCGAAGGTGAACCAGGTGGGGCGCACGGCGCTGGCGCCACCGGGTTGCAGGGCCGGGTCCAGCACCGCGCCCAGCTCGTAGGCGATGGCGATGTAGCCCTCGGTGATGCGCTGGTTGTCCTCCAGCGGAGTCGCCGTGGACTGGGCGCTCGCGGAGGCGCAGGAGAAGGCCACGGCGAGCGCGAGCCCTCGAAGGACGTGAGAAGAACGGAGTGCAGGGAGTCGTCGCATGGGGAGTCCGCCGGGAAGACGTGGGGTCCTGGGGAGGTAGTCACTGCCCAGGCTCTTCCAAAGGCGTGGCGGCCTCGCGCTATTGCGGCGCTGTCGGGTATCCGACGGATGGAGGGGCTTGGGAGCCCATGTGCTCCATGAGGCGTGCTGCTGGCGCGGCGCGCTCAGAGGTGGCGGACGGCGTGCTCCTCCCACAGCGAGCCCGGCGCGGTGAACACGTCGGCGGGCTGGCCTTCGAGGACCCACCAGGCGCCTCGGGCCACCTCCTCCTCGAGCTGTCCGGGGGACCATGCGGAGATGCCCTCGAAGGTGAGGGATTCACCGACGGGCAGGTGCGCCTCGCGGCGTCCTTCGTACCAGGCGATGCCCTCGAGGAGGGGCTGTGCTCCCTCGGGGGCCGGGCGGCGGAGGGTGAGGGTGATGTGGAGCGCGGGGTCCACCGGCCCGCCCCAGCGGTCCACGCCCTCGGGGAGGCGCTCGCCCTGACGGGTGCGCACGCGATTGAGCACCACGCCCCACGTCCTGCGCTGGGCGCCCGCGTCGAGGAGCAGCACCACGGTCTCGTCGAAGTTCTCGGAGACGCGGCCAGGGCGCGCGACGAGCAGCGAGCCCGCACGGAGCGGCGCCGCGGGCAGCTGCTCCAGGGACTTGAGCGCGTCGATGGCGCGCGGGAAGAGCACGAGCAGCGCGGCCGCGACGAGCAGCAGCACCCAGCCGAGGTGCCGGCGCGAACGGCGCATCATGAAGCGGGGACCGCACGTGGGCGGGCTCCGGCCGGGTGGAAGAGGGGCGTGCTCACGGCTTGCGGTGGGTCCGCGCGGGAGGCGGGGCCTCCGACATGTGTTCGGCCTTGAAGCGGGCCAGGGCCTGCGCGGGGTCGATCTCCTGGAGCTGCTCGGCCCGGGTCTTCTGGGGCGATGTGTACGGCGTGAGCTCCGAGGGGGCCTGCTGCTTCGCGCCGCGCAGCCAGCGCCGTGTCAGCGAGAAGAGGACGTAGATGCCGAGCGCCAGCAGGCTGTACTTGAGCAGCCACTTCGCCACGCCGATGAAGAGGCCGACCACGGCGATGGCGACGAGCAGGCCGAGGCCGCCGATGACGAGCACCTCGGCGGTGCTCCACGAGGACTCGCGCTCGTCCGAGCCTGTCGTGTCAGGGGACGCCTGCTCCTTCTGGATGAGGGTGGGCTGCTCAGACTCCATGAGAATCCCCCGACCTGGGCCTGACCGACGCGACCGCGCGTGACTCAGCATAGGAGGGATGCCGTTCGACTGACAGCGCGGACAGGGCCGAGCCGCGGTGTCCCGGGCGCATACCGGTTACAGGCGTCGTCAGGGCTTCATACCGGTTACAGGGCCTGGACGAGGTCCATGCCGGTTGCGCGGGAAATCCGGCGCTCTGCCCGCTCATGGGACGAACTTCGACGCGGCGGGTCAGCCTCGTGGGTCGCAATCCGGTGACGGGGGCGAGTCGCCACCCGGTTGTTCGAGTCATCGGGGGGCAATGTGGTTACACGGGCCGCCGAGGGGCGAGCCGGTCCAGGTCCGCGGGCGTGTCCACGTCCTCGCCGCCTCCGGGAAGCGGCACGGTGGCGACGCGGGTCGGCTCGCGGGCAATCACCCCACGTGCCCCCTGGGCGGGAGACAGGGCCTCCAGCTCCGGGAACACGACGCGGGAGAACAGCGCGGGGACACCGTGCGTGCCGTCGTATCCGGAGGCCACGATGGGCGCACCGGTGGTCCGCCAGGTCTCCACGAGGGTTCGGAGATGTGATGCCGTGACGCGGACCTGGTCACAGAGCATGAAGAGCACCGCGTCCACGGCGGGGGCACTCGAGGACATCGCCGAGAGCCCCATCGTCAGGGAGCCGCCGGGACCGAGCGCCCAGTCGGGATGCTCGATGACTCGCAAGGGGAGGTCGACGAGCTCGGGGGCGATGGTGTCCCGATGGGCACCGAGGACCACGAGCACGGGACCTTCGCCGAGGGACAGGGCCGCTTCGGCGGCGCGTCGGATGAGCGTCTTCCCTTCGTGGACGACGAGCTGCTTGGGATGTCCGAGCCGAGACGAGCCCCCCGCCGCGAGCAACACCACGCCTGCTCGCGCTTCAGCTCCGGGCTTGCTTCCGAGGGAGCGCGGCTCGTTCACAGCCGCCCCCTCTCACGCGAAGGCCGTGGGTGGGCTTCCGCGAGAGGACTCGGCGACAGCGCGGTGCTCGTGATGCGCACTCGCCCCAGGTCGCGCTTGGTCCTTTTGCGCGCTTTCGCGACAGAACTCGACGACGGTGTGTCGCTCGCCACTCGCGCTCGCCCCAGGTCGCGCTCGAACCTCACGCGGGAGGACTCGACGATGGCGTGGCGTTCGCCACTCGCGCTCGTCTCAAGTCGCGCTCGGTCCTCACACGAGCTTCCGTGGAAGCCGCCGTGCTTTCCCGGGCCGAGGTCTCGCTCGGTCTTCACGCGAGCTTCCGGACGGGAGGCGGCGCCACCGTGTGGATGGGCGCGCGGCGCTCGCGCAGCTTGCCGCCCTCTCGCCCCGACACCACGGCTTGAAGCTCGGCGACGATGGACAGGGCAATCTCCTCCGCGCCCTCCGCGCCAAGGTCCAGCCCCACCGGGGCATGCAGCTTCTCCAGCATCGTCGCGCTCGGCGCGGTGGCGAGCCCCGCGAGCAACCTCTCCGTGCGGGAGCGCGGACCCAACACGCCCAGATACCGCAGCGGACGCGGGAGCAATCCCGCGAGCAGCTCCTGGTCCTGCGGCAGGCTGTGCGTCATCAACACCACCAGCGAGCGAGGTGACACCGGAACCGACGTCGCCGCCTCACCCGCCTTCGCGGAGACCACCGCGTGAGCGAGGGGGAACCTCCGTCGCAGCGTCTGCGCGGGTCGGTCCGCGACCACCGTGACACGCCAGCCCAGGCTCGCGGCCTGCGTCACCACGGGCGCGACGTCGAACCCGCTGCCGAACAACACCAGCTCATGGGGCGGCTCCACCACCTCCACCAGCACGTCCGCGCCGCCACACGGTCCGCTCCACGTGCGGCCCTGCTCCATCGCCTCGCGGGCCGCGACGCGGACGGCATCGCCCAGTGCGCCCGCGAGGTGTCCCGCCTCCACGCCATCGTCACGCACCATCCACCGCGTCCCCACGGCCTGCGCGGGGCCCTGGTACACGGTGGCGATGACGGCGCGACCTCCCAGGTTCCGGGCCTCGTCCGCGAAGACCAGGGCATCGGCCGGGCCGGGCTCGCAGCGCTCCAGCAGCACGTCCACGACACCATTGCAGCCGAGCGCGAAGGACAGGCTCCCCTCGTCCTCGATGCCCTCTCCCGTGGAGTCGTAGCGGAGCACGCGCGGCCCGGTGCTCGTCCAGAAGAACGCCTTGCGGACGATGTCGGCCTCCAGGCACCCGCCGCTCACGCCTCCGGCGAGCCAGCCGTCCTCGCTCATCAACATCCGGGCACCCGGCTTGCGGTACGACGAACCCGACACGGCGACCACCGTGGCCAGTACCCAGGGCCCATGGGAGCGCGCGCGAGCGCGGAGGATGGCGTCCAGGTCCTTCATGTTGGCCCCGAGCCTAGCAGACGGCCGCTGACGTCACCGCGCCACCGAGCCGTCACCCGGCCCAGGGGAGACCGCGTGTGTCGGAGACCGGGCAGGGGCTCGCGCGGCGAGTCGCGCGGCCTGGGCGCAGAGGAACACGAGCAACACCGGCTCGATGAAGTACTTGAACCGCATGTTCTCGCCCTTCTCGAAGAGCACGCTCACCGAGACGACGAACATCACCGGCAACACCAGCCCGGCCACCTGGAGCCAGTCCTCACGACGCTTCAGCTCCCGCGCGGCCCGCGCTCCCGCGAGGAGCACCAGCACCCAGAGCACGGGCGACGAGAAGACGAAGTCGAGCGGCGCTCGCCACGGCAGCCGGTCCACCAGGACGTTGGGCTGGTAGCGGCTGGACGGCACGCCATACATCACCGCGTTCTCCGCGAACGAGGCGAGCGTCGCGGAGAGGGGCCGCTCGAAGAGGGCCCGACGGCACACGTACTTCAGCCCCACCGAGTACCGCAGGGCATCCAGGTGGTTGTAGTTGTAGTTGCCCCCGAGCTTCTCGTCCGTGCGCAGCACCGCGGCGCTGGACGGCGGCGGCAGGGACCTGGGCAGCACGTTGTCGGGCAGCCGCACCGCGCCGAGGTCCGGCTCGCCCAGGCCGATGGCCCGACAGAAGTTGAGCCCGTCGAAGCTGGACGTCATGGACGTGTTGAACAGGGCGAGCTGCTTGGCGACGTAGGGGCCCGCGAAGAGCGCGACGACGACGAGATAGCGACCCACGCTCCGGGCCGAGGCCCCCCGGAGCGCGAGACACAGGGCCACCAGTGGGAAGAACGGCCACTGGAAGATGGAGCGCAGGAAGAAGAGGACGAGCGACGCGGCGGCGAGCCGGGCGATGGAGCCGTCCTCACGTGGGAGGCGCCACAGCTCGAAGCAGAACCACAGGAAGGCGAGGGCGCTGGCGGCGGTGCTGTCCAGGAGGGTCGCGAAGGCGAGGGTCCCCGGATGCAGCGCCATCAGCACCGCGGCGACGCGGGCGAAGCGCCGCCCCGCCACCTGGAAGACCCAGGCATGCACGAGCGTCACCGTGCCAGCGAACACGAGCGCCCAGACGACATAGGTCCAGCGGTCCACGGCGTCGACCAGGGCCAGGTCCTCGAGCGGGCCCTGGAACAAGGCCAGCGCGGCGCGGAGCACGTCCAGCAAGGGCGGCTGGATGTGCAGATACCAGAGGGAGCGCAGCGGCTCGTCGCGCAGCTCGCGCAGCGACAGCGTCTGCATCATCCGCTCGGAGCTCCACGCCTGGAAGCGCAGCCCGTCTTGGGTGAAGCGGCGCAGCCCCGCCTCCAGCAGGAGCAGGAACAGGAAGGACGCGGCGAAGACGACACCCCGCTCGCGTCGGCTCGCGACACGGGCGTCGGGCATCGCGGGCGCGTCCGAGGCGAGGGGAGGGGATTCTGCCACCAGGGGCGAGTCTCGCAGCCTCCCGGGGTCCTCGTACAGTTCACGGAGTGTGACCCGGTCCTCCGGGCGGGCGCGGGGGGAATCACCCGGGGGGCTGGATGATTCCCCTGGCTCGGGCTGTACTTGGCTTTCGCATGCCCATCCTGCGTCAGGCCCACGCGCTCCAAGCCCTCCGCGAGCTCGGTCGACTGGCTCCAGACCTCGCCCGCGTCCGCGCCAACCGCTCGTTGGAGGACAGCCTGCGCAGCCTGAGCGAGGCCTGTCAGACGACGCTCGGCATGGAGCTGGAGACGCTCATCCTGTTCGGCGCGCGCTCCGTCGTGCGGTTGTTCGGGCACGCCGAGCAGGCGCGCATCCTCGCCCACCTGATGGACGAGCGGGCACGCACGCTCGCCGAGCACGGCGACTTCGTGGGCGCCCTCTCAGACACCGTCTACGCGGGGCAGTTGCTCATGTGTTCGCGCCAGCGCTTCGGGGTCCACAAGGACGCTGGCGCCGCCGACGCGCTGGAGCGCGAGCTGCCCAAGCCTGCGCCCTGATTCGACTCAGGAGGCTCGACCCGTGACGCGCGCCCGGGGCCTGCGCACCATCTCTGCGCCGCACGCGGCCGCATGACGCGCGAGCGCCTCGTCGAGCGCGGCGTCGTCCAGCTTCACGCCCTTCTGCCGCCACAGGTTGTCCACCTGGAGCACGCCCTCGCGCACGCGCGCCTCCAGCCGTCCCACCAGCTTCCCTCGATGGAGCAGCGGACAGACGTACCACCCCCACTCACGCCGCGCGGCGGGCTTGTAGACCTCCCACGTGTAGTCGAAGCCGAACGCCACGCGCACCAGCTCCCGGTCCCACAGCACCGGGTCCAGGGGCCCGAGGATGCGCATCCTCGCGTCGGGCTCCGGCTGCTCCCGCTCCCGGAAGCCCACGGGCGCCAGGTAGCGCCGGGGCGAGCCGGGAATGCTGACCGCCTCCAGCACGCCCTCGTCGACCAGCGTGTCGGGGAGCGAGGAGGTGCGCACCTCGGTCAGCGTGGACCAGTGGGGACCGCTCGCGCGGCTGAGCAGGCCCGCGGCCTCCACGCGCTCGGTCAGCCCCCAGCGCTCGAACGTCTGCGTCACCCGCGCCTCGGCCATCCGGGGCAGGGCGCGATGCGGGACGTCGTACAGCTTGCCGCCCGGGCCTCGGCCACACACCACCACCTGACAGCGCGTCCACAGGATTTCCAGCGCCATCGCCGTGGCGCGGGCCGTGCCCTTCCAACCACTCCAGTCGATGGGCACCACCGCGCCATGGTCCTTCAGCTCGCGCGACGAGGAGCGACCGCGCGCCGTCACCTCCTCGAGCACCGCGTGCAGCACCGCCTCCGGCACCCGCTTGAGTCGCTCCTCCAGCCGCCACCAGGGCGCCTGGGCCGCGCGCTCGCGGTAGTAGGGGAACGCGCTGGCGGGCAGCAGGCAGCGCTCCTTGGCGAAGTGCTCGAAGGCGTGCCCCGGCAGCAGGTGTCGGTACACGTCGCCGCGCGCCAGCCCGTCCACGCGCGCGAGCGCCACCAGGTCCGCGTTGGTGCCAATGACATCCAGCGGGTCCAACTGGATGCAGCGCAGGCGCTTCAGGAGCGCGCGGGCACCCCGGGCCCCCCGCAGCGGGAAGGGGCGCGCGAGCCCGAGGTGCGCGACGAGGAAGCGGCGGGCCTCGTCGGGCTGAAGCACGGTGGCGGGAGGATGCGAGGGCACGGTGTGGACTCTAACGTCGCCACGGCCGCTTGCCGGGGCAGTGTGGGCTCAGGGGCCGGATTTCTCGGCGACGCGCTCCACGATGTCCCTGGGCAGCCGGAGGGCCCGCTCGAACTCCAGGCGCACCGGAGCCGGCACGGGAGGCGAGCGCGTGTCGAGCTGCGCGAGCAGCCGCTCCCCCAGCGCGAGGAGCTCGAGCCCCTGTCGCGCGAGGCTCCGGGAGAACGGGCGGAGCTCCACCTCGACGCGTGGGGTGAGGGGCGTGCCGCTCGCGCTCCGGTCCTCCAGGACCAGCGTGTCCCCCTGGCGCCAGAGCTTCATGGCGGATTCCTCCCAAGGGGCGGCCTGTGCCTCGTCGGCGCCGTCGAGGAGCTTGTCCAACGCGAAGAACCAGCTCCATGTCATCCAGAACTCGTCGACCGAGTTCTCGTCGCTGAAGGCCACGCCGCCCACGTCGATGAAGAAGCCCCCGACGAAGCTGCAGCAGCTCACGCGGGGACGACGGAGCACCTCGTCGAGGTACTCCCGCTCCAGGCCCTGGAGGTCCGCGAGCCCCACCCAGCGCTGCTCGACGAACACGCGGAGGTCGGCACGGAAGGGCGGGGCGGACATGTTCCCGACTGTAACGCGCAATCTCCTTGCTCGTGTAACCCCATGGCTAGAACGTGGGCCACGGGGACCGCATCAGTCGCGCTCGCGCGCGTCGGGGTCCTCGGGCTCCGGCTCCAGGCGCGCCTGGCGCTGGCTGGCCTCCCACGACTGCTCCGCGTCGTTCGCATGGACGATGGCGGCCTCCGCGTCATCCTGGGCGCTGGCCCAGGTGGTGTGCCCGCCGGCGTAACCCTCCAGGGGCCGCGGCCCGCGATGGGCCTCCACCTCCAGGTCCCGCTGCTCCTGCTCGCGCAGCCGTTGTCGCTCCTGCGCCCGCTCCCGTTGGTGCTGTCGCTCGAGGATGGAGTCCTCCGCCATGGCGCCGTCACCTCCTGGCTCCAAAGCTGCGGACGAGGGCCGGGCGCCGCAGCGAAGCGGCGCCAGGGCCCGGTGGGCCGCATGCTCGGAGGGCGGCCGGAGCGCACCGTCACCCTCCGAGACGTCAGCCTTCGCGCACGCGCAGGACGACCTTGCCGGTCGCGCGCCGGGCGTCCAGCTCGCGCAGCGCCTGCGCGCCCTGCTCCAGGGGGAAGACGGGGCCGACGACGGGCTCGAGCACACCCTGGTCCGCCATCGCCTCCAGGTCCTTGGCGATGGTGGGCGTCAGCGACGGCTCGTGGATGAGGAAGCCGCCCCACGCCACGCCCACGACGTCGATGTTGCGCAGCAGCAGCTTGTTCACCGCCACCTCGGGGATGCGGCCTGCCGCGAAGCCCACCACCAGCAGCCGTCCCTCCGGCGCCAGCGCCTTGAGGCTCTTGTCGAAGATGTCCCCACCCACCGGGTCCAACACCACGTTGGCGCCCAGGCCGTCCGTCAGCTCCTTGAGCTGCGTGAGCCAGGGGCCCGAGGACAGCAGCACCTCGTGCGCACCCGCCTTGCGGGCCACCTCCGCCTTGCGCTCGTCGCTCACCACCGCCACCACGCGCGCGCCCGCGCCTCGCGCCACCTGGATGGACGCGGTGCCCACGCCGCCCGCGGCGCCGTGCACCACCACCGTCTCTCCCGCCTTCAGCCGGCCCCGGCGGTGCAGCGCGAAGTGCGCCGTGTGGTAGTTCATCACCACGCCCGCGGCGGCCTCGAAGCTCCAGCGCTGGGGGATGCGGAACACCATCTCCGCGGGAATCGCCGCCACCTCCGCGAAGCCTCCCAGCCCGAAGCTGAAGGCCATCACCCGGTCTCCCGCCTTCACCGACGCGCCCTCGGGCGCCGAGCGCACCACGCCCGCCACCTCCACGCCCGGCACGAAGGGCAAGGGCGGCTTCAGCTGGTACTGCCCCTTCGTCAGCAGCAAGTCGGGGAAGCTCACCCCCGCCGTCACCACGTCGATGAGCACCGCGTCCTGCGCCTCGGGCTCGGCAAGCTCCACCAACGCCAGCCCGTCGGGTCCGTCCAGTCGCTGCAGCTGAAGTGCGCGCATGTGCCTTCCTCCCGGGACGCAAGCCTCGCGCACCCGTCCGCTTCCGCAAAGCAACTCGACGCGCGCGCCGCTGTCAGCCTCGTCCTGACGGGCGCGTCCACCGTGAGGATTTCCGGCGTCCGTCCGGTGTGGCCCGACACGCACTTGGGTGCTTGGGGGCGCTGGTTCGACTCCAGCTCTCCCGACTTCAATCGGGAGATAGCTCAGCGGTAGAGCACGAGCCTGAAACCATGGCCGCGCCACTCGGACGCCGGATTTCCTTCCTCCCAGAAACTCCCCGGAAATACCGCGAGAAATGCGGTCCGCGCGCGGACCCCGTGAGGGGCCTTCCGGCCACGCATTTTCGCGGATTTCTGTTCACACCAGGGTTACCCACTACGTCGTACGGCCTGGCGGAAGCGGCGGGTAGGGCTCCGATAAGTTGCTGAAATAGCTGAAGCTTCTCGCCTAAACTCGCAATTTGAGAATAAGCTACTTAGTAAAATTATCGCGCAACCTTGAAATACACAACCGTCCTGTGACACTGTGCTTCCTAATCTTTCCGTTTAGGAGGATTACATGGTGAATCAGCGAGTACGTGGAGTACTTGGTGTCGCGGCGCTGTCCTTCCTCGTCGGTTGCAACGAGTCCACCCCTGCCCCCGAGGCCAAGCCCCAGGACACCGCGACGAAGAGCGCGGCGGCCCTGCAGCTGACCGGGAAGAAGGTTGTTGCTACGGATTCCTCCGGTGTCGCCAAGTTCATCACCGGCGACCTCGGCCCCGCACCGCAGGCGGCTGCGGGCTTCGCGGCCCTGGGCCAGGCGGACCTGGCTCCGGTGGCGGCGCTCATCGCGCCCCAGCTGAACCTGGACCCGGCGGACCTGGTCCTGAAGCGGACGTTCACGGACCGCCAGGGCGACGGCCACATCGTCTATGACGTGAAGGTCAACAACATCCCCGTGCTGTACGGCCAGCTGGGCATCACCACGCGCGGTGGCAAGGTCATCGCGGCGTCCACCAACACCCGCAGCGACCTGAAGGCCGCGGCCAAGGCGAGCGTGGACGTGTCGGCGGCCAAGGACGCCCTCCAGGCGGACCGCTCCACGTTCGACGGCCTGAAGATCGAGGACGGCCACGAGCTGGTCTACTACCGCGACGGCGACGAGCTGCTGCTCGTCTACAAGCTCATCCAGACGGGTGAGCGCCGCGACGGGACGCCCGTGCGCGATGTCGTCCTGGTGAACGCGACGAACGGCGACGTGATTGCCCGCCACCCGCAGATCAAGGAGGGCCTGGTCCGCCGGATGCACAACGGCAACCAGACCACGACGCTCCCTGGCGCGGTGGTTCGCACCGAGGGGCAGCCCGAGGTCGCCGACCCGGTCGTCAACACCAACTACGACCACCTGGGCACCGTCTACGACTGCTACCAGGACCTGTTCGCCCGTGACTCCTTCGACGGCAACGGCGCGACGCTCATCAGCACCGTCCACCACCGCGTCAACTACGTGAACGCCTTCTGGAACGGTACCCAGATGGTGTACGGCGATGGCGACGGCGTGAACGCCAGCAACCTGGCGAACTCGCTGGACGTGACGGCGCACGAGCTGACGCACGCCGTGACGGATAACGAGTCCGACCTCATCTACGACAACCAGTCGGGCGGCCTGAACGAGTCCATGTCGGACATCTTCGGCGCGGTGTGCGAGTGGTACGGCGACGGCAACGTCGTCAGCGCGCGCACGTGGCTGATCGGCGACGACGTGTGGACTCCGTCCATCCCGAACGACGCCCTGCGCTACATGGCGAACCCCTCGCAGGACGGCGACTCGCTCGACTATTTCCACGACTACGACGACAGCGTGGACGTGCACTACAGCTCGGGTATCTCCAACCTGGCGTTCTACCTGCTGTCCCAGGGTGGCACGCACCCGACGGGCAAGACCACCATCTCGGTCACCGGCATCGGCATCGAGAAGGCCGCGCAGATCTTCTACCGCGCCAACCTGGAGGGCAATCTGACGCCCAACGCGACCTTCGAGGACGCGAAGACCCAGACCGAGCAGGCCGCCGCGCAGCTGGGCTACACGGCAGATGAGATCGCCTCGGTGACCAACGCCTGGAAGGCCGTGGGCGTGGGCGTGCCCATCATCGTCGAGACGACCCCCATCGAGAAGGACGTGCCGATCTCCGGCATCGGCTCCACGAGCGGCCAGAAGAAGTACTACGAGTTCAACGTCCCCGAGGGCGCGTACGACCTGAACGTCTCCATCGCCGGCGGCACGGGCGACGCGGACCTGTACGTCCGCTACAACAACGTCCCCACCACCAGCCTGTACGACTGCCGTCCGTACCGCGCGGGCAACACGGAGTCCTGCACGTTCGCCGCGCCGGGCACCGGCCGGTGGGTGGTCATGCTCAACGCCTACAGCACCTTCTCCGGCGTGACGCTGACGGTGACCTGGAAGGGTGGCTACGTGCCCGTGCAGTCCGGCGTGGCGCTGAAGAACCTCTCCGGCGCGGCGGGCTCCTCCAACGTGTACACCATCGTGGTTCCGGAGCGTAAGCCTGGCACCGGCATCAACAGCCTGTACATCCAGACGGGTGAGGGCGAGGGCAACCCGGACATCTACGTGAAGCTGGGCTCGGCGCCGACGAAGTTCGACTACGACTGCCGCAGCGTGAAGGAGCACCAGTCCGAGGTGTGCAACCTCATCAACGTGCCGGCCGGCAAGTACTACATCGAGGTCTACGGCGCGAAGGGTGGCTACCAGGGCATCGCGTTCATCGCGTCGCACAAGTAATCACCGGATGTAGACGGCACGGCTTCAACGTCGCGCCGCTCCAAGGCCCCGGTCGTCCGTTTCCTCACGGACGTCCGGGGCCGATTCATTTCCAGCGGTGCGAAGCCCTTAGAGCGGGCGGGTGGCGGGGCCGGGGAGGATTTCGCGCAGGCACCGCTCGATGCCGCCCCGGTGCTTCCACTGCATGGGGTAGCCCAGCGACACCTCCTCGAAGCGCACCCCGTCGCGCCACTGCGTGAGCGGGATGTGCAGGTGGCCCGTCACCACGACCTCGGCGCGGTAGCGCGCGTGCCAGTCCTCGGTGCGCCGGGTGCCGCACCAGATGGAGAAGCGGGGGATGCGCGGCAGCCGCACGTGCTCGTGCCGGAGCGGGTAGTGGTTGACGAGGATGGTGCTGCAACCCGGTGGCAGGGCGTCCAGCCGGGCCCGGGTGGACTCCACGCGCGCGGCGCACCACGCGGAGCGGCTGGGGTATGGGTCCGGATGCAGGAGCACCTCGTCGGTGCACAAGAGGTCGTCCTCGAACGCCCACTCCAGCGCCTTGTCCTCCGGTACGTGGTCCGGGCGGAACGAGTAGTCGTAGCCCAGGAACATGGGGACGATGACGCGGTGGGGGCCCTCGCCGGGCCAGCGCGGGTAGGGGTCCTCCGGCGTGAGCGCGCCGTGGCCGCGGCACAGCGCCACCAGTCGCTGGTAGCGCGCGTCGCCGCGCAGGGAGGGTTGCTCGGAGGGCAGGGTCCACAGCTCGTGGTTGCCCGGCACCCAGATGACCTGGCGGAAGCGCGCCGTCAGCGTGCGCAGCATGAAGTCCATCTCGGACAGCGTCTCGCCCACGTCGCCGGCGACGATGAGCCAGTCGTCCGGGAAGGCGGGCAGGCTCTGCAGGGCCTGCTTGTTGTCGGCGTGGCGCAGGTGCAAGTCGCTGATGGCGTAGAGCTTCATGGGGGCGTGCGTCACCTTAACGTGCCCGGGGGGCATGCGCCGCCACGGCTCAGGCCCAGGGGTGGCCGGTGGCCTGTCCCAGGGCGCGGAGCCGCGAGTGGAGCTCCCGGGGATGCGCGGCGCGGTCCACCCAGGTGATTTCGCGCGGACACGACCTGGGAGGTGGGCGCACCGCGTGGAGCGCGCAGGCGGTGTGCGGGTGACGCGCGCGCACCGCCTGGAGCAGGTGCAGCCCGTCTCCATCCGGCAGCAGGTCTCCGCTGACGACCACGCGCGGCGGCTGCTCGTGCACGAGCGCGAGGGCCTCCGCCATGTCGCGCGCGAAGCGCTTGGCGCCGGGGAGGTCCCGGACGAGCCGACGCCACGCCGACAGCGCGAGGGGGTCTTCATCCACGAACAGGAAGGTGACGAAGGGCTGCGTGCTCATGGCATCGACGTGGCGCGGGTGAGGTGACGCATCAGGTCTGCTTCCCATAAGACTACCTGGGAAGTTCTTGGATGCCAACCTCTCAAGTCATATCGACATGGACGAACCCGTTAGGTTAACGAACATGGAAAAGACCCTCGCATCCCGCCTCGGAGGAGCTGCGCGCCTGGCCCGCACCCGGCTGAACCTGACGCAGGCCGACGTCGCGGAGCGCATCGGTATCGCGAGCGAAGTCTACGGGCGGCTGGAGCGCGGCCACATGCTGCCGAGCATCCAGACCTTCCGGCGGCTGTGCGTGGTGCTCTCCATCTCCGCGGACGAGGCGCTGGGGCTCAAGCCCTCGCAGGAGGTGAAGTGGGCCGCGGAGCCTCCCAGCGAGTATGGCGAGTCGGGGGAGCTGCGCCGGCTGTTGCGCCGGGCCAAGCAGTTGGACCGCAGCGCCATCCGCCTGTTGAGCGTGCTGGCCGCGCAGTTCAAGCCCAAGGGCACCTGAGCCGCGGCTTGTCCCCGTTACTTCCGGGGGCTCGTCGTGGAGAGCTTCGACAGCCGGTCCTTGAGCTTCTTCGCGGAGGGGAAGCCGTGGAAGAGCACGACCTGGGGATGGGCCTCCAGCGTCTCTCGCTCGGCGGGTTCCTTCGTCAGCAGCGCGCGGTCGACGCCCAGGAGCAGCCCCGCGTCGGGTCGGGTGCGCAGCTCCGCGAGGCGGCGGGTGAGGGCGCTCGCGTGCCAGGCGTGGAACAGCTCCAGGGCGACCTCCTGACGCGAGCCGCGGTGGCGGAAGGTGAGGTCCGGCACGCAGAGGCTGGCGGCGCCCACATGGCGGGGCAGCGGCGTCAGGTCCAGCTCCCACGCGTCATCCTCGAAGCTGGAGGACAGGGAGGCGACCTCCTCGGGGACGTGACCCAACGCGGCGGGTAGGGGAGAGACGAGCGGGTCCTTGTCGCTCAACATCAGCGTGGCCTGGTGGCGCGAGGGCTCCACCGTGGCCTTGAGCTCCCAGCGCTCCAGCACCGGCACCACGGACAGGAACGAGGCGAGCTGCAGGCCGTACTTCTTCTGCAGGGCGAGCATGGCGCCGGGGCCTTCGACCTCCAGCTCCCAGTCCGGGCCATCGCGTCGGACCTCGGCGACGAGCCGGCAGAACTTCAGCCAGCGCAGCACCTTGCGCACGCGCAAGAGCTCCGGTGCGCGAGCCCGCAGCGTCAGTCGCCGCGCGGACAGCAGCGGCCCCTGGGCGAGGGCGAGGTTGTAGCGGTCCACCAGCGCCTGCGCCGTGGGGGGCTCGCCGTCCCAGCCGAGCAGCTTCCGGTTTCCGGGCAGGTCCGCGTACAGCGCCGCGCGCGCATCCTGGAGCGGTGTGGAGAGGGCCTGCTCGAGTCGGGCCTCGTACGCTTCCACCGTGGTGTCGGGCGTGAGGGCGCGGAGCACCTGGGCGGCGGTCTTCAGTCGGGCCCAGCGGGTCTCGGAGACATCGGGCGCGGGCTCCTCGAACGTGAGCCGGTCCACGAGCAGCTTCACGAGACCGCGCGCGATCTTCGGACGCGACCAGGCGCCCGCGAGCAGGCCGAGGCCTTCCTCCACATCGTCACAGATGGCGCCTCGCGAGGCCTCGATGGAGGCGAGCAGCTCGGCCGCGAGTGCGAGGAGCGCCGGGTCATCGCGCTTCACGAACGCGGGACGGAGGATGCCCTTCTGCGTGCGGTACGCGAGCAGCTCCCGCGTCAGCATGGCGCGCCTCCCGGGGAGAGCGCGGGGGCGTCATGCTTCACGAGCGCGAGACGGAGGACGCGCTTCTGAGCGTGGTGCGCGAGCCGGGGCGTCATGGCGCACTTCCCGTGGAGGGCGCGGGGGGCGTCATGCCTCACGAAGGCCAAACGGCGGATGCCCTCCCGCGTGCGGCATGCGAGCCGGGCCTGCACGGCGCGCCTCCCCTGGAGCGCGCGAGGGGCGCGGGGACGTCGCGCTTCACGAGCGCAGGACGGAGGATGCGCTTCTGCGCGCGGTACGCGAGCAACTCCCGGGGCGGCACGGCGCGCCCCGCGAAGAGCGAACGGGTAAATGGAGGCCCATCGACGAACGGGACGGCGGTGGCTTGCGTGTCGCGGGGCTCCACAGGTGAAGGCCCAGGGACGCGCGTCACCCCCCGGGAGTCCGGGCATGGTGGCTGGGCGCAAGCTGCCGGAGCGCTGGCGTCGCATCTCAGCCCTCCTCCAGGTAGGCGTCGTGCTGCCTGCGCCGCTCGCTGATGCCGCTCTCCGCCGTCTGCGCGGAGCAGACCTCGTACAACATCGCCCTCTTCCCGGGGCGCTTGCGGAGGATGCGCCCCAGACGCTGCACATGCTCGCGCACGCTCCCGCTGCCACTGAGCACCACGCCCACACGTGCCTCCGGGACGTCGACGCCCTCGTTCAACACGCGCGAGGTGAGCAGCACCGGCAGCTCCCCCGAGGCGAACGCCGCGAGCAGCGCCTTTCTCTCCGGTATCGGCGTGTGGTGCGTGAGCGCGGGCAGCAGCAGCCGTCGCGCCAGCGTGTACACCGTCTCGTTGTCGTCCGTGAAGACGAGCACCCGGTCCTCGCGGTGCTCCAGCAGGATTCTCCACAGCACCTCCTGCTTGCCGCTGGAGGTGAGCGCGATGCGGCGCTGCTCGCGATAGGCCCGGTACGCCGCGCGGCCCTCGTCGCTACGCTGACTCTGCGCCAGGAAGCGCGCCCAGCCCTCCGGCGCCGACAGCCGCACGCCCAGCTTCCGCACGAAGCCCAGATACAACGCCCGGGCCTCGTCGTAGCGCGCCTTCTCCTCCGCCGTCAGCGGTACCTCCACGCGCTTCACTTCATAGGGCGCCAGGTACTCCCCCTGGAGCTCGCGGATGTCGGTGCGATGCACCAGCGGCCCCAGCAGGTCCTCGACCACCCGCTCGCCGCCGTCCGTGCGCTCCAGGGTCGCGGTGAGCCCCAGCCGGTACGGCGCCAGCGAGCCCTCCGCGATGAACCGATAGCTGGGCGCCGGCAGATGGTGACACTCGTCACACACGAGCAGCCCGAAGCGGTTGCCGTGGAACTCCGTCTGCATCGCCGCCGAGTCGTACGTCGTCACCGTCAACGCCTGCCGGTCGTTCACCCCGCCCCCCAGCATCCCCACCGGGAGCGAGAAGTGGCGCGCCAGCACGCCCTGCCACTGCGTCATCAGGTCCAGCGTGGGCACCACCACCAACGTGGGCCGCTTCACGTGCGCGATGGCCAGCACCGCGAGCAGCGTCTTGCCCGCGCCTGTCGGCAGCTCCACCAGCCCCTTGCCGCCCGCGCGCGTCCAGGCATCGAGCGCCGCGCGCTGGTGGGGGAACGGCTGGATGGGCACCGTCAGCTCCGCCTCGAGCGGTTCGAAGCGCTTCGCGCGGTCCTCGTACGCCACCCCCAGCTCGCGCAACCGCAGCACCACCTCGCGGTAGTGCCGGGCGGCGGCGCGGTACACCCCCGTGCGCCCGTCCTTCTGGAAGAGGGCGCCCAGTCGCGCGTCGTCCGGCAGCGTGGGTGCCACCAGCGTGCCGCAGTCGAAGTGGAGCTCGAGGGGGGCGTCCATGGGGCGAGCGTTGGACGTAGCCGGTCGTTTCCCCTTTCGCCAGCCTCTTGAGAAGTCGAGAGCCCCCGCGAGTCCGAGCGTGCCACCTTGCGGCCGGCCCGGCGTTCGGGGTACCCACCCGCGCCCATGCGTTTTGTCTCGCTCGTTCCCCTGCTGTGTGGGCTGGCGGTCGTCGCCCAAGGTGGTCTCAACAAGCGCTTCGCCGGCCAGTGGGGCCTGCTGAGCGCGGTCCTCATGAACATGGTGGTGGCGACGGTGGCCACCTTCGCCGTGTACGCGGTGGCGCGCACCGTGCCCGGGCTCTGGCCCGAGGCCGCCGCCGCCGAGGGGCGCTTCTCCGGCTTCACCCCCTGGCACCTGCTGCCCGGCCTGTGCGGCGTGGTCATCGTCGTGGGCATGCCGTGGGCCATCGGCCGGCTGGGCGCGGTGCAGTCCGTGCTGCTGCTCATGGCCGCCCAGCTCGTCACCAGCCTCATCTGGGATGCGATGGTGGAAGGGCGTCCGGCGACGGCGGCCCGGGTGTTGGGCTCGGCGGTCGCCTTCGCGGGTGCGGCCATCGCGGTCTGGAAGGGTTAGCTTCCCAGGCAGATGCGTCGCGTCCTCATCGCCAGTCCCCATGCCGCGTCGCGGGAGCTGCTCCGCCGCGTGCTCGCCGTCGGCGACGAGCGCCTGTCCATCTCCGCCACCGGCGACACGGACGACGCGCTCGCCGCCATCGCGTCCTCGCCGCCCGCGCTCGTGGTGGTGGACCTGCGCCGGCAGGACGAGGACCACCCGCTCTTCCTGGGGCTGTTGCGCAAGCGCTACCCCACGCTGCCCGTCATCGCCCTGGTGCCCGGACGGATGCGCATCCTCGATGGCGTCCGCGAGCGCGTCGTGGACGCCCCCGGCGAATCCGCCGAGTCCCTCCATCAGCTCCTGGAGTCGCTGCGCACGGCGGTGCGCGAGCTGGTCGCGCAGGATTTGCTGCGCGTCCTGCGCACGCCGGTGGGGCGGGCCTGAGCGCCCGTCACAGGCGCAGCCGGTAGCCCAGTCCGCCCGCGAGGACGCCGCCGACATTCACGTCGCCCGTGGTGACGAAGTCGAGCGGCGCCAGGTGGTAGTGCGCCTCCAGGAAGAGGCCCCCTGGACCCAGCGGCAGCTCCACGCCGAGCAGGGCCTGGAGCCCCAGTCCGCCGCCGCTCTCCGACGCCGTGGCGCCGAACAGGTCCGACGTGGCGCGGTGCAGGTACAGCCCGGGGCCTCCGCCCACGTACGGCGTCAGCGAGCCGAAGGCCCGCTCGAAGCGATAGACGGCCGACAGCAGGAAGGCCACCTCGCGCACCGCGAGCGTGTAGCGGCCATCCGGCGGCGGCGCGCCGAAGCCTCCGAGCTGCGGGTCCGTGAGGACGCCGGACGTCTGCGGGCGGTGGTAGCCCACCTCCAGCGTCACGGCCAACCGTCGCTCGAGCCAGGGCGTGACGTAGCCCAGCTCCAGCCCCAGGTAGAGGTCTCCGCCCAGCGACGTGGTGGACTTGAAGAAGCCCACCTTGGGCGCGAGCAGCACGTTGCCTTCCTCCGTGGGGGCGGGCTTCGCGCCGGAGGTGAGCGCCGCGAGCGCGACGAGCACGAGGGCATTCATGGCTGCACGGCTCCAGGGACGTCGAGGGGCGCGGCCTGCTCCGAGGTGAAGCCAGGTCCGCCCACCACCGTGAAGCCCTCCGTCGCGGGCACCTCGCCCAGCGCGCCCGCGGGGTCCAGGACCTCGAGCGCATAGGGGCCGCCCACGACGATGCCGCCCGGGCAGGTGGGGTCACCTCCAGGCTCGTCGAACCCCGAGCACGTGGGCACCACCGCGCGCAGCTCCTGCGGCGACACCAGCTCCACCGAGCGCAGGGGGATTCGCTGCGTCTGGGACGGCGCCGACTTCACGGGGGCCACGATGTAGACCTCGGGCACGGCGCTGAACGCGCGCTGGGCGCCGGTGGGCGTGTTGCGGATGAGGACGGTGGTGTCGGCCCGCTCCGCGCCCGAGCTCGGTGACACGGTGAGGGGGCCCAGGCGCGGGTAGCGCACGTCGAGGGCGCCCGTCGCCACGGCCTCACACCCGTCTCCATGCGCGAGCACCAGGCTGTAGACACCCTCGGGCGTGCCCGGCGGCAGCTCGGACTCCACGCGCGTGGGCGAGACGACGGTGACGAAGAAGAGCGGTTGAGCCTCCACGCCCTCGCGGCGCAGGGAGAGCAGCGGGCTGGTGCCCGGCTGGAAGCCCTGGCCCTCGATGACGATGGGGTTGGAGTCCGCGGCCGAGTAGCCATCCGCGGGCGGCACCACCCGCGCCACCGCGGGCGGCTCCACCACCAGCAGCGCGTCCGGCAGCCGGCCCGTGCCGCCCAGGGGATTGGCCACCTCCACCGCGTAGCTACCCGGGGCGAGCTCCACCGGCGGCGAGCTGTCGCGCGTGGGCACGTCGAGCAGCAGCAGCTCCGGCCGCACATAGAAGACCTGCTCGCGCGTCAGCGTGTACGTGGACGGGCCGCGCAGGGTGACCTCCGGCAGCTCCACCGTGGGCGCGTCGGTGAGCACCTCGCCCGGCACGGGGGAGAAGCGCCGGCCCTGGAGCTCCAGCCTCCAGCCCGTGGCCCCTCCCTGGGCGTTGCAGAGCCGGGTGAGCTCGCCCACGCGGGCTCGCGGATTGACCACCCGCTCCACGGCGGGCGTGGGCCCCTCCGTCGTTCGCGAGCACCCACCGAGCACGAGCACGGCGGTGGCGATGGCTGTCAGGCGCAAGGCGCTCCCTCCCCTTCGGCTGCGAGGTCGCGCACGTTAGGACGCCCTCCCCGGAGGTCCGGAGATTTTTCCGGTTTCGGTCCCCCAGGCCATCCCGCGGGACGGGGCCCCCTTCGCAACCCCGCGAAGTCATTGGTTTCTAGCGGTGTCCGAGGGACGGCACGGCGGATGCTATGGCCACGCGCCGCGGGGGATGACGCGGGTCGGTGGGGGCGATGG